>NZ_JFYX01000022.1:0-54654 GCF_000632245.1 Pseudomonas sp. RIT357 | reverse complement strand
AACGCGTTCAGACCTGCCTGCGATTGATATCCCGCTGATGCAACCGCCGATTCATGGGGACGTGGAGAAGGCCGACGGAGGCATAGGCGTCTCCCATAAGATGCGCCCTCTGGTTGTACACCTTGACCGACCCGCCAATACGCCCGAGGGCACCTCTTTCGAATTGTTTTGGGGCCTTGGTAGTCCGGCGGCCTACAACATGATTCGCGAGGGCGACGAACATCTGACCCGCATTCCCTTCATCGTGCCCCACGACGCCATTCAAGAGTCCTGGGCCGACCCGGTGTACGTTCAGGTTGTCCGCGGGAATGGCCAGCATTCGCAAACCAGCCCTTTGCGTTTACGGGTCAATCTGCAGCACCCAGGCGGGGAGGACCTGAACCCGGAGGAGGGTAATCAGAACCTGGTGTATGAATTGCCGGAAGACGTAAGACTCGGCGGCGTCAGCGCAGAGCGAGCCAAACAGGGCGTTGAGGTAATCGTTAGACATTGGCTGAACATGGCGCCTTATGACGTACTGATCCTGGTCTGGGGTTCGGTAGTGATCGAGCGCCTGATCCAGCCTGACGAAGTGGGGCGGGATATCACCTGCCTCATAGATCATGACGCCATCAACGATGCGGGGGACAGCGAGCTGCTGCCTGTTGCGTTTCAGGTCCGTGGGCCGACCGGTAATACCCCGGACCCCTGGGCGCTGTGGTCAGCAACAAGTCTGGTTCCGGTGTACCTGGAAAACGACCGACTGGATGCACCCTGGGTTCAGTTCCCTGAGACTGAACGAGAAATCGATCTCGAAGCACTGAGCGGCCGCGACGTAGAAATAGGTCTGACAGTCAGGGCCGCTGATGCCAGGTTCTATACCCATATCTTCCTGTATTGGGACGCCAAAAATGACCAGGGAGAGCCTGTCTCCCATTTTGAAGACCGGCTTCTGTCAGGCGCCAAGGCTTATTATTTCACCATTGATAACGACGTGGTCCGTGCCACCGCCAAGGGCAGTGCTGTCGTGTATTACGTGTTGATAGGTGCTGGCTTACCCGACAAACGCTCGCACAACCGTTACCTCACGATCATCGGCGAGGTAATCAGGTGGCCGGCGCCTACCGTGGATCAGGCCGTGAAAGGTTATTTGGACCCGAGTTTGCCGGTGGTGACCATCCGCTTTCCGGCCCAGCTCAGCTGGGGCAGTACCGACAGGCTGCAAGTGACAATCCTGGCTGGCGATGCCGACGGCACTGTCGACTACATCGCAGGTCGGTTAGTGGGGCAGATTCCACCTGATGGACAGATGACTTTTGACGTGGCTGGCGCCGAGCTCAACCGATTTGACGGGAGGTTGATCGAAATTTTCTACAGCGTCAGCCGAGGAAACGAATGGCCAAGGGAATCCCAGCGCGAGGTATATCAAGTGGGAGAGCTCACGCGCGATATGCCCGCGCCCCAGGTGACAAAGGCCCAGGGTGGCCAACTGAATCCAGACGATGTTGTCGATGGCGCTGACGTCAAGGCGCCGTTTGCAGAGACCAAAGCAGGCGACTGGGTAACGCTCTATTGGTACAGCCTGGTGTCTGCGCCACCGCTACGCATGCAAGTGGGAGTGGACGGGCAGGTGGTGGACTTCCAGGTGTTGTATGGGTACATCGAGCCCAACCTGAATGAGTGGGTCTCGACGTTTTACACCTTGGAGCGAAGCGGGCAATCCAAGCGCTACTCCCAAGTCACCGACCTGCTGATCGGTCGTGGGGTGGGTGAGTTGTTTGTACCGGATTTACGTGAGGCGAGCATCACCGGGCCTGCAACTGCCACGCTGGCCCCGCTGAATGCCCAGGACGGTGGCGAGTTGGTGGTGAGCTACAACGGCATGCTCGATGGCGACAGTATCAAGGTCATCATGGTCGGAACTGCGGGCGCGGGTTCACCGGATATCGCGGCCAAACCCGGCAATTCGGCGACAGGGAGTGTGTCATTCAGTATTCCCAATACTGCGATTGCCGCGAATATTGGCAATGCCAACAGGACGTTCACGCTTAAATACGACGTGACGCGCGCGGGGGTTATTCACCCGTCGCAGGTGTTGACGGTGACGGTGACGCCGATACCCGACGCTAACTTGCCCAGACCTTTGATCAATGGTGTCGCCCATAACGGGACGCTGGATATCGCCGCGATGACAGCAAATGCTTCTCTCACGATTACACCTTGGCCATTGCAGGTCGCTGGCAAGAAGGTTTGGCTGACTTTCCACTGTGGGGGGGCAAATCCCAACCCCTATAATGTATGGCTGGGATATGCACACCCATCTGGTTCAGGTATCGATCACTTTGTATTGTTAAGCTGGCTCAAAAGTTGCCCGAATGGAAATCAAATATGGGTTGATTTTAAGGTGGCATATGATCCGGATGCGGATGAAGCAGATGCGGTGAGTTTTCCGAGGACGGTTTATACGGTTAAGGCAAAGCGGGAAGATACCGATGAGTTCGATGGCTATAGTGTGGATCGTTGGACTAACTGGCGGACTGGTACCAATTTAAGAGTTCTTCTCGAAAATGGCGAGTACTACTTAACGTCTTATGGTCCTGCCTTTGCGATCACCAAGATGGTTAACCATTTGAAGGCTGGCGGGGTTAGGGTGACGATTAAATATCGGTGTCCAATTGAAAATAATGGTATAAGCTTGCTTGTAGTTGGGGGCAACGTTGAGCATTTTTATCTTCAGAAGAGAAGTAGTTGGACTGTATACGAACTGCCTGTAATACATGGAAATTTCAATTATGAAATTATATTGTCTTTTAGTACTAACCTTGTTCAAATTGCCTCAATAAAAATCATTAACGTGTAGTCTGGGATTTGTGATGCGCTGTATTTGGTCGTGGGTATAAAACCATCCTATCTTCTAAATGTATCGCAAGAGGAATTGGTATGCGATTTGTTCGACATACCGTAGATAATGTATCTGCAGACTACTTTAATGGTGGTGGTTTAAGTCCCGATGTTAGTTGAGAGGCATCCCACGGGGGGGAATCCTGTTCGTCGCAGGCTCCATGTGGAGTTTTTGAAAATTGGACCTGTTACTTCCGGCACTCTATCGGCCGGACTCATCATGCAGCGGGTCGCCGGAAGCAATAGGCTTTATTTTCTTGGCGTGGAACTTAGAAGTTCGATTACGTTTACAGCGACCTGATTGGTAGGTCCTGTAAGGCGCATGACGAAACTGGAGGAGATCATCGTGAGCAAGCATCTTTATCGCCGGCCCAAAACGCGTTCAGACCTGCCTGCGATTGATATCCCGCTGATGCAACCGCCGATTCATGGGGACGTGGAGAAGGCCGACGGAGGCATAGGCGTCTCCCATAAGATGCGCCCTCTGGTTGTACACCTTGACCGACCCGCCAATACGCCCGAGGGCACCTCTTTCGAATTGTTTTGGGGCCTTGGTAGTCCGGCGGCCTACAACATGATTCGCGAGGGCGACGAACATCTGACCCGCATTCCCTTCATCGTGCCCCACGATGCCATTCAAGAGTCCTGGGCCGACCCGGTGTACGTTCAGGTTGTCCGCGGGAATGGCCAGCATTCGCAAACCAGCCCTTTGCGTTTACGGGTCAATCTGCAGCACCCAGGCGGGGAGGACCTGAACCCGGAGGAGGGTAATCAGAACCTGGTGTATGAATTGCCGGAAGACGTAAGACTCGGCGGCGTCAGCGCAGAGCGAGCCAAACAGGGCGTTGAGGTAATCGTTAGACATTGGCTGAACATGGCGCCTTATGACGTACTGATCCTGGTCTGGGGTTCGGTAGTGATCGAGCGCCTGATCCAGCCTGACGAAGTGGGGCGGGATATCACCTGCCTCATAGATCATGACGCCATCAACGATGCGGGGGACAGCGAGCTGCTGCCTGTTGCGTTTCAGGTCCGTGGGCCGACCGGTAATACCCCGGACCCCTGGGCGCTGTGGTCAGCAACAAGTCTTGTTCCGGTGTACCTGGAAAACGACCGCCTGGATGCACCCTGGGTTCATTTCCCTGAGACAGAACGAGAAATCGATCTCGAAGCACTGAGCGGCCGCGACGTAGAAATAGGTCTGACAGTCAGGGCCGCTGATGCCAGGGTCTATACCCATATCTTCCTGTATTGGGACGCCAAAAATGACCAGGGAGAGCCTGTCTCCCATTTTGAAGACCGGCTTCTGTCAGGCGCCAAGGCTTATTATTTCACCATTGATAACGACGTGGTCCGTGCCACCGCCAAGGGCAGTGCTGTCGTGTATTACGTGTTGATAGGTGCTGGCTTACCCGACAAACGCTCGCACAACCGTTACCTCACGATCATCGGCGAGGTAATCAGGTGGCCGGCGCCTACCGTGGATCAGGCCGTAAAAGGTTATTTGGACCCGAGTTTGCCGGTGGTGACCATCCGCTTTCCGGCCCAGCTCAGCTGGGGCAGTACCGACAGGCTGCAAGTGACAATCCTGGCTGGCGATGCCGACGGCACTGTCGACTACATCGCAGGTCGGTTAGTGGGGCAGATTCCACCTGATGGACAGATGACTTTTGACGTGGCTGGCGCCGAGCTCAACCGATTTGACGGGAGGTTGATCGAAATTTTCTACAGCGTCAGCCGAGGAAACGAATGGCCAAGGGAATCCCAGCGCGAGGTATATCAAGTGGGAGAGCTCACGCGCGATATGCCCGCGCCCCAGGTGACAAAGGCCCAGGGTGGCCAACTGAATCCAGATGATGTTGTCGATGGCGCTGACGTCAAGGCGCCGTTTGCAGAGACCAAGGCAGGCGATTGGGTGACGCTCTATTGGTACAGCCTGGTGTCTGCGCCACCGCTACGCATGCAAGTGGGAGTGAACGGGCAGGTGGTGGACTTCCAGGTGTTGTATGGGTACATCGAGCCCAACCTGAATGAGTGGGTCTCGACGTTCTACACCCTGGAGCGCAGCGGGCAATCCAAGCGCTACTCCCAAGTCACCGACCTGCTGATCGGTCGTGGGATTGGAGAATTGTTTGTACCGGATTTACGCCAAGCGAGCATAACCGGGCCTGTAACTGCCACGCTGGCCCCGCTGAATGCCCAGGACGGTGGCGAGTTGGTGGTGAGCTACAACGGCATGCTCGATGGCGACAGTATCAAGGTCATCATGGTCGGAACTGCGGGCGCGGGTTCACCGGATATTGCGGCCAAACCCGGCAATGCGGCGACAGGGAGCGTGTCATTCAGTATTCCCAAGACTGCAATAGCCGCGAATATTGGCAATGCCAACAGGACGCTCACGCTTAAATACGACGTAACGCGCGAGGGCGCGGTGCACTCCTCGCAGGTGTTGACGGTCACGGTGACGCCGATCCCACAAGCCGAGTTGGCAAAAACCGTGATCCAAATGATTGAGGCGAACCAAACTACCAAGGAATTGGATCTATCGAGCGGTACGGCTAATAGGACACTCCGGGTCGGCAACTGGCCGTTCATTGCGACTAATTCTCCTGTTTGGATTGAGTTCAGAGGTTTCAAGAATGGAGGGGAAGCGCACAACCGCAAACACTGGAATGGTGGTGCTTCATATGTCAATGCTACCTGGTTCAGCCAGGGGTGGTGGCAAAGTGGAATAACCTATGCGTCGTACTTGAAAGAGTTAGGACACAACACCAAATTGACGCTGCACTTCAAAGCCGCTTTAGGTCCTGGCATAGCGGAGGCTGACGCCATTATCTTTCCGCAGGTGGAGTACACCATAAGAAAAGCGTCTATGATTCCTGAACACACCCACTTCGACGATCGTCTTGACAATGGATGGGTAGCCTTGGGGAGCACATTAGGAAGTCATGGTTTTGGAGAGGGCTATGGCGGGGGTTATTCTAAAACCCTCGCGTGCAGGCCTGGTCGTTCAGCCTGGTTGGAGAAATCTTATCCAGTCAATTCTTTTGTTCCAGGACGGAACTACTCTCTTAGAGTAAAACTAAAAAGCGACGTAGCTTTTTCAAAAACCGTTGTGCTCAGTGTTTACCATGAAAATGGAGCGCGGCGATCCAGCTCCGGTTCTATTCTTACCACCTGGTCTACTTTTACATTGAGCTTTCAATCATTATCCTCAGGCTCAGGTTCGGCTCGCATTGTTATTGAGGTGTATGCGGATTTATTTGGTACGACGTACTATATTGATGATATTGAGATATTTTAATTTTGAAGGGTAGATCGTGAAAAAAAGGGTGGGTGTAAAAAATACGCCCCGCCCTGAAATATATTCACGATCCTATTTTAAGTTCTGTGTTGTTAAGCAATGTTTTTAACGTATAAATTCTCGCAAGGGAAAACGGGGCGTACAAAGGATCTATCCAGTTTTTTTCGGTCCGGCATACCGCCTTCGTGGGCAAGTCTGTAAATACAAAATAATCGGGCGTTTCACACCACCTCCAAATAAGAACTATGAACCGCCCCCGCCAACTCCCTCACCGTCTCAATAAACTCCGTCAACCGACTATGCAGCCCATCCTCCAGAATCTCATCAATCCCCGTATACCTCAGCCGCGCTTCAAACTCTGCGGCCAGGCGTTGCGCCGTACGCCCATAACTACCGGGCAAGTCTGCGAGGATATGACTCAACTCCTCGATACACGCATGCAGTGAACGCGGTACATCACTGCGCAACAGCAGTAACTCCGACACCGACCGAGCATTCAGCGCATTCGGGTACAGCTCGGTGTACGCCTCGAATGACGACAACGCGCGGAGCAGGGCGCTCCACTGGTAATAGCCGCGTGCCGAGAGGTCGCTGACTTCTTCGGACTCTTCGCCGAACATTTCGTAGCGCGCATCCAGCAGGCGCAGGGTGTTGTCCGCACGTTCGATGAAGGTGCCGAGTCGGATGAACCGATAGGCGTCGTTGCGCATGATGGTGCCGGAGGTCGCGCCGCGGAACAGGTGGGAACGCTGCTTGACCCAGTCACAGAAGTGGCTGATGCCGTGCCGCGCCAGGCCGCCGGCGGCGATGCTGCGCATTTCCAGCCAGGTGGCGTTGAGGTTTTCCCACATGTCGGCGGTGATGCGTCCGCGCACGGCGTGGGCGTTGCCCCGTGCGGCGCGCAGGCAGTTGTAGATACTGGCGGGGTTTTCTTCGTCGAGGGCGAAGAAGTGCAGCATGCGCTCGGCGTCCAGTTGCTTATGGCGCTCCAGATAACTCTCCAGCGTGCCGCTGCTGAGCAGCGACATGGCCAGTTCGTCTAGGCCATCGCTGCGTCCGGCCTGGGGCATCAACGACAGCGAATAACTCACTTCCAGCATGCGCGCCAGGTTCTCGGCGCGCTCCAGGTAGCGGGACATCCAGTACAGATCTGCGGCGGTTCTACTCAACATGATTCAGCCCTCCACCACCCAGGTGTCCTTGGTTCCGCCGCCTTGCGACGAGTTGACGATCAACGAGCCTTCACGCAGTGCCACCCGCGTGAGGCCACCGGGCACCAGGCGGGTTTCCTTACCCGAGAGCACGAACGGCCGCAGATCGATATGCCGGGGCGCAATGCCGTTTTCGACAAAGGTCGGGCAGGTGGACAGGCTCAGGGTCGGTTGGGCGATGTAGGCGTGAGGCCGCGCTTTGATGCGTTGACGGAAATCCTCGATCTCGGCGGCGGTAGAGGCGGGGCCGACCAGCATGCCGTAGCCGCCGGAGCCTTGGGTTTCCTTGACCACCAGTTCCGGCAGGTGGGCCAGCACGTGGGACAACTCATCGGGTTTGCGGCACTGGAAGGTCGGTACGTTCTGCAGGATCGGTTCCTCGTCCAGGTAGAAACGGATCATTTCCGGCACGTACGGGTAGATCGACTTATCGTCCGCCACGCCGGTGCCGATGGCGTTGGCCAGCACCACGTTGCCGGCGCAATAGGCGGCCACCAGGCCGGGCACGCCGAGCATCGAGTCCGGATTGAAGGCCTGTGGATCGAGGAAGGCGTCGTCAATGCGCCGGTAGATCACGTCCACGGCTTTCGGGCCGTCGGTGGTGCGCATGAAGACCTTGAGGTCGTGCACGAACAGGTCGGCGCCTTCCACCAGTTCCACGCCCATTTCCCGGGCGAGGAAGGCATGTTCGAAGAATGCGCTGTTGAAGCGGCCGGGGGTCAGCACCACCACATTGGGGTTGTCCAGGCGGCTTGAGCTTTTGAGGGTTTTGAGCAACAGGTTGGGGTAGTGGTCCACCGGTGCGATTCGCTGCTTGGCGAACACCTCGGGGAACAGGCGCATCATCATCTTGCGGTCTTCGAGCATGTAGCTCACGCCGCTGGGGGTACGCAGGTTGTCTTCGAGCACGTAGTAAGTGCCGTCGCCGTCGCGCACCAGGTCGACGCCGGAAATATGCGAGTAAATATCGCGGTGCAGGTCCAGCCCAACCATGGCCTTCTGATAACCCTCGTTGCCCAGCACCTGGTCGGCGGGAATGATCCCGGCCTTGATGATGCGTTGGTCGTGGTAGATATCAGCGAGGAACATGTTCAGCGCATTGACCCGCTGGATACAGCCGCGTTCGATCACGCTCCACTCACTGGCGGGGATGCTGCGGGGGATGATGTCGAAGGGAATCAGGCGCTCGGTGTCCTGCTCGTCACCATAGAGGGTAAAGGTGATCCCGGCGCGGTGAAACAGCAGGTCGGCTTCGCGGCGACGCTGGGCCAGCAGTTCCGGCGGCGTGTTGGCCAGCCAGCGGGAGAAATCCTGATAGTGCGCACGGCATACGCCATTTGCGTCATTCATTTCGTCAAAGAAAGATAGAGCCATTCCAGTACCTTGTCAGTGCCCAGGGTTGCGTGGGGGTGGCACTGCCGCTTCAAAAAACGCATGTTTTTATGAGCCTGTGGCGCAGAGTGCCAGCAGGCCTGGTCCTTACTTTCTTATGGGGTCGGCTCTGGGTCGGGCGGTAACGATTGCTCCTGTATCCGGGCAGATGAATGGGTTAAGCAATGCGTGTGCCGGAATGCCCTTGAGGTGACTGGGTTTGCTGTGGCGAGCGGGCAAACCTGCTCGCCACAGCGCGCCCAAACGCCATAAAGCCTGCTGGCCGAGTCATCCCCTCCCAGCAGCGAGCCCTTCCTGGCGCAACCCATTCACCATAAAGAGGCAATGCGCGCCCTGGTGTGGTGCATGAACAAACTTGAACTTCATTCGCGCCCGGTTCTTCTAACGAAACTCGAATCCTTGTGGAGCACGCCCGTGCCCAGAATCATTTCACCCGACACACCCGAATCGAGCCTGGACGATCACAGCGAGCACACCGCCAAGATTTTCGGCTCGCCCAAGGACCGCCTGGACTTTTACCGTCGAGAAATTCAGTACGAAACCTCAATCCTGGCCAACCGTACCGACGCCTATCTCACCGCGCAGTCGTTTCTGGTGATTGCCTTTGTCTCCGGCATGGGCAACCTCAACCCCGAGTGGGGCAAGTTGTTTACCCTGGTGGTGCCGGTTTTCCTCGCTGCGCTCGGGATTCTCAGTTCCTTGAACGCCTGGCCGGGCATCCGCGCTGCGTATGACATCATCGATCACTGGCACTTCAAGCAGAGTGAGTTGCTGCGCAGCGAACCGATAATGGGCATGGCCTATGACGAATCACCGCTGTTTTCCGAGATGGAGTCTTCCCATAAGGGCTACCGCAAGTCGCTGCTGTTCTCCATGCGCGCTCCGTGGCTGTTCATGGTGTTCTGGTTGCTGCTGGGCATCTATGCGTTTTATATCCAGGTCGACAATCCGATCCGCTAGGCAATTGGACGGAACTTCAACGCGCAGCGTGGCGCCTTAACCTTACAGATCCCAGTGAGAGGTGACCCATGAGCACATCCAACGATCCACAAGTCAGTAACCGTAACGATCCGGCGATTGACCGCGGCGAACCGGCCCCCGGCACCAGCGCTGACGCCCCAAAGGACCCCAAGGCCAAGAGCGATCCCAAGGCGAAGGACAACGACTACAGCCCTGATTTCAAGCCCGAGCGCGAGCCCAAGCCTGAAACGGATGCAGATATCGACACCCAAGGCGGTTAGAGGAGAAGGTCATGTCTAAAGAACTCGACGAAGAACTTAACGACCCAGGCAATGAAGATCCCGGGTCACTGATGGATGATGCCGAAGTCCCGCTTAATGATCTGGATGAAGCAGCCGATCTGGGCAACACCGAAGATCAGGAATGAGCCCGTTACTTAAGGCGCTCCAGCAATAGCCGCTCCAGCGTTACCACCGGCAACGGCCGGCTGAACAGATACCCTTGAATCTGATCACAGCCGGCCTCCTTCAAAAACGCCAGTTGCGCCTGGGTTTCCACGCCCTCGGCCACTACGCGCAATTTCAGACTGTGCGCCAGTTCAATGATGGTGCGGGTGATCGCCGCATCCTGCGGGTTGGTAGTGACCTCGCGGATGAACGCGATGTCGATTTTCAGCGTATCGATGGGAAACCTGCGCAGGTACGCCAGGCTTGAATAGCCGGTGCCGAAGTCATCAATGGAGATCTTCACGCCCATGGCGCGCAAGCGTTGCAGGCTGGCGATGGTGTGCTGGGTGTTTTCCATCAGCGATCCTTCGGTCAGTTCCACTTCCAGCCAGTGCGCTTCAACCCCGGTGCTCTCCAGGCTATGGGCGATATCGGCAATCAGGTCGCCCTCGATTAACTGATGGCCGGACACGTTGACCGACACTTCTACCGCGCCGATGTCACTGCGTTGCCACTCGGCAATCTGCTGGCACACCTGCTCGATCACCCAACGCCCCACCGGTACGATCAGGCCCAGGCTTTCCAGGATCGGCACGAAGACCGCCGGGGACACCGCGCCATAATCGGGCCGGTCCCAGCGAAGCAAGGCTTCCAGTGCGCAGATATTGCCGTTGGCCAACTCGACCTTGGGCTGGTAGTGCAGGGCGAATTCGCCCCGCTCAATGGCCTCACGCAGGGCCTTCTCCATGTCTACGCGGACCAGATCATGCACATTGCCCTGGGTGGTATGCACGGTGTGCTGGTGCAACCGTTGCTCCAACTGCTCGCTGCGTTGTTTGAACTGGTCACCATGGGCCTTGAGCCGCAGCAGGTTGCGCACCCGCAGCCAGAGTTCCAAGTGCTCCACTGGCTTACTGAGGAACTCTTCGGCGCCTGTTTCCAGACCGCTGACCCGAGCGCTGATGTCGCTCAAGGCCGAAAGCATGATGATCGGGATGTTCGCCGTGGCCGGGTTGCCCTTGAGCTGGGTGGCCACTTCATAGCCGTCCATGCCCGGCATCATGATGTCCAACAGGATCAGATCCGGTGGTTGCTGCGCCACCAACTGCAACGCTTCTTCACCGCTGCAGGCGCTCAGGGTCAGGTAGCCCTCGTGTTGCAGCAGGGTTTCCAATAGCTTGCGAACCTGGGGTTCGTCGTCAACGATCAACAGCGTTGCGGGTGAGCTGGCCATGGAGAGGACTCATTCAGGAGGTGTGAGGGTTGGGTTCAGCAGGGTGTCGATCTCCTGGTACAGCTCCTTGTAGCGCAGGGGTTTGCTCACGTAGGCGTCGCATCCGGCGAGGCGGGCTTTTTCCCGGTCTTCCTTCATCGCCATGGCGGTGAGGGCGATCACCGGGATGTGAGCCGTGTGAGGGTCTTGCTTGAGCAGGCGAGTGGCTGCCAGGCCATCCATGCCTGGCAATTGAATGTCCATCAAAATCAGAGCCGGCTGGTGTTCGCGGGCCATGGTCAGGCCGCTCTCGGCGTCGGCGGCCCACAGCACAATGTGGCCGGCGTTGACCAGCAGTAAGCGCGCAAGACGCATGTTGGCTTCGTTGTCTTCGACAATCAGGATGTTGGCCATGTGGCCTCCACAGTAGCGGCGGCGCGATGCAGCGGCAGCCACACCACAAAGCGTGCGCCCAGGCCTTCGCGGCTGGCCACGGCAACGCTGCCGCCCTGCAGATCGGTGAGCTGCTTGACCATCGCCAGGCCCAGGCCGGTGCCTTCGAATTTGCGTGCCAGGCTGCTGTCGATCTGGCTGAACGCCTTGAACAACTTGCCCATGTCATCCGGGGCAATCCCGATACCGCTGTCGCTGACGCTCAACTCAAGAAAGCGGCGGTGCGCGCTGGGTTGCAGGGCAAAGCCATGCACCGGCCAATCGCCGGCGACCAGCCCCACCTCATCGCGGCTGACCTCACGCACCGCCAGGGTCACGTCGCTGCCGTGGGCGCTGAACTTCACCGCATTGGCCAGCAGGTTGTAGACGATTTGCTTGGTCTTGCGCAGGTCCAGGATCAGCGTGCCCAGGTCGTCCTGGCTGTCGAGTTTGAGTTGGATACGCTGCAGGGCGGCTTTTTCGCGCACGATCAACAGGCTGTTGGCCAATAAACCGGCCAGCTCCACCGGCTCCAGTTCCAGGTCCATCATCCCGGCCTCGACCTTGGACAGGTCAAGGATGTCGTTGATCAGCGAGAGCAAGTGCTGCCCGCTGGTGAAAATATCGCCGATGTACTCGCGCTGGACATCAGTCATGTCGCCCACCAGCCCGTCCTTCAGCGCCTCGGAAAAGCCGATCACCGCGTTCAGCGGCGTACGCAATTCGTGGGACATAGTCGCGAGGAACTCGGACTTCATGTGGTTGGCGTGTTCCAGCTCCAGGTTCTTTTCTTCCAGGGCGCGCTCAAAGCCTTTGCGCTCGGCTTCTTCCTGTTTGCGCGCAGTGTTGTCGGTACCGATCAGCAGGTAGCCGATGATCGTGTCATTGCGATTGCGCAACGCCGTCACTGAGACCATCGCCGATAGCCGACTGCCGTCCTTGCGGATATAGGTCAGCTCGTAGATGTCCTCGATGCCGCGCGAGGCCTTGAACACCAGCGCTTCGAACCCGGGGGTGATCGGCGTATCCAGTTCCTCGCTGAGGGCCGCCGCGCGGGTGATCAGCTCGGCAGGGTCGGAAATGTCAGCGGGGGTGATGCGGTTGACCACATCGACAGCGGCATAACCGAGCATGCGTTCGGCGCCGACATTGAAGATCTGGATCACGCCTTTTTCATCGGTAGCGATGCTGGAGAAATAAGCGCTATTGAAGATGGCGTCTTGCAGGGCGCCGGTCTTGAGTAGGGTTTTCTGGCGTTTGAATTCGACGATTTTTTCAGCGCGTGACTGCGGTTCGCTGGGGTGGTCGGTTGAGCTTTTATCCATCGTGGTGGGGTTCCGTGAACGTAAGGCCCGCCATCGTCAGTGGGCGAGGGCGCAGAGCATGCTCACAGAAGATCGCGATGAAGCGACGAGGAGGAGATGAGGTCCTTGGACAATAGCAGACATTATGGCGATTTGATGTCTTGGTCTATCTCTTCGGATTGGAAGGCACTCATATGAGTGCCTTCGAGGCTTGTCGTTAATGAATCGTTTCACTCATGGATAAACGACCTGCGCCAGCGCTGGTTTACCTCAGCGCAGACCGAACATGAATTCTCTTTGTGGGCAATTGCTGCTTCTGGCCTTAACGGCCATGTTGAGATTGCGCAGTTCGTTGCAAATCTGCGCGATGTTTTTCGGCGTGACGTAAAGGTTGTTGGAAAACCACAGGTGCTTGGCAGTGGGTAAGTTTTTCAGGGCTCCGCCCGCCGTGAGTATTCGCAAAACGATGGTGGAGCAGTTTTTGCGGAACAGATCGTAATGGGCGTTGGTTTTGTTCCTGATTTTGAACCATTCCGCCCGCATGTTCGCCACGTCCAGCCCGGAGACTGTATAGACCAGATGGGGAGGGCTGCCTTCGGCGCTTATGTCCGACTCCAGGAACAGGTTGCGTCCTTGCGGCTGCTTGCCTAACCACTGCGCGTCACTTTCCGGCCACCAACTCACGTAGTTGGTATTGATATGCTCGATCGCCCCCCTGTCGGCATGCCGTGCCTCTCTATTTGCATACGCGTAGTAATTGCGCTCTATATTTTTTCCGATATGTGGGTCGCCGATGTACAGGGCGGCGTGGCCGACGTTTGTCTCTTGCTTAGCAAATACGGGAAACCAGATATAAACGACGGCGCTGGAAAGGGGCATGGTCTTCGATTTTTTCCGCGTGAATGAGGGGCGCGCATTCTAGTCAGGTCATCTGTCTTTGCCCCTTACCCTACGGGCATAGGGTTGTAACCAAATCCATCCTGCTGCCCGCAAAATTTCACCAAACAGCTTGGTGAAACGTTTCTTCAATGACAAAAATGCCTAAGCAAGCGCTTGCGTACGAAAATGTATCTGGATTAGAGTCGGCCTCGCTTAACCACAAAAATAATAAAACCAGGAGCTCAGCCATGAGCCTTGAACCCTTGCTTGAGATGCAGGGCATCAGTAAAACCTTCAGCGGTTTGCGCGTGCTCAAAAGTGTCGGCCTGAAGGTCTACCCCGGCGAAATCCACGCCTTGATGGGGGAGAACGGCGCCGGCAAATCGACGCTGATGAAAATCCTCCCCGGCGCCTACCAGGCCGCCCCCGGCGGCAAAATTCGCATCAGCGGCCAAACCATCGCCACTTACACCCCCGCCACTGCCAAAGCCCTCGGCATCGCCGTGATCTATCAAGAGCTGAGCCTGTGCCCGAACCTGAGCGTGGCCGAGAACATCTACCTGGGCCGTGAACTGCGCCGAGGCTGGACCATCGACCGCAAGGGCATGCAGGCCGGCTGCGTCGAAGTGCTGCAACGCCTGGGAGCTGAGTTCACGCCGGCAACTCAGGTCAGCAGCCTGTCGATTGCCGAGCGCCAACTGGTGGAAATCGCCCGCGCCTTGAACGCCCACGCCAAAATCCTGGTGATGGACGAACCCACTACGCCACTCTCGTCCCGCGAGACCGACCGGCTGTTCGCGCTGATCAAGCAACTGCGCAGCCAAGGGTTGGCGATCATCTATATCAGCCACCGTATGGCCGAAATCTATGAATTGTCGGACCGCGTCTCGGTGTTGCGCGATGGCCAGTACATCGGCGAACTCACCCGCGATGCGCTGTCGGCCGAGGTGCTGGTGAAGATGATGGTGGGCCGTGACCTGTCCGGTTTCTATAAGAAAGAACACGCCGCCTACAACCCCGGCAACGTGGTGATGCGCGTGCGCGACATGGCCGATGGCAAACGCGTGCGCAACTGCAGTTTCGATTTACACGCCGGTGAAGTGCTGGGCATCGCCGGACTGGTGGGGGCAGGGCGCACCGAGCTGGCGCGGCTGATCTTCGCTGCCGACCCCCGTACCAGCGGCACCCTGGAAGTGGTGGGCAAGACCGTCACCCAACTGCGCACCCCGGCGGATGCGATTCGCGCCGGCGTGGTGTACCTCACCGAAGACCGCAAGGCCCAGGGCCTTTTCCTGGATATGAGCGTGGCCGACAACATCAACGTCTGCGCCTGCGTGCCGGACGCCCATGCCGGCGGCTTGCTGGATCGCGGTCATGCGGCGCAGCGCTCGAATGACGCTATCAAGTCCCTGTCGATTCGCGTCGCTTCGGGCAAGGTCAATGTCGGCGCGTTGTCCGGCGGCAACCAGCAAAAGGTGTTGCTGGCACGGCTGTTGGAGGTCAAGCCCCATGTGCTCATTCTCGACGAACCGACGCGGGGCGTAGACATCGGCTCCAAGTCCGAGATTTACCGCATCATCAATCAACTGGCCCAGGCCGGCGTGGGCATTGTGGTGATTTCCAGCGAACTGCCGGAAATCATCGGCACCTGCGACCGGGTGCTGATCATGCGCGAAGGCCAGTTGGTGGCCGAAGTCGGCGGGGCTTCCGGCCACGCTATTTCCCAGGAACGTATTATTGACCTCGCCACCGGTGGCGATCAGGTGGTTGCCCATGGCTGATTCGATGATTGCAACAACAGGCAAGGCAGAGCGCGTGCGCGAACTGATGCGCACGGTCGGCATGTTGCCGGTGCTGATCTTGCTGCTGGTGGGCTTCGCCCTGGCCAGCGAGAACTTCCTGACGGTGCAAAACCTGTCGATCATCACCCAGCAGGCCTCGGTCAACGTGGTGCTCGCGGCGGGCATGACCTTCGTGATCCTCACGGCGGGCATCGACCTGTCGGTGGGGGCGATTCTAGCCGCGTCCGCCGTGGTGGCATTGCAGGCGTCAATGTCGCCGCAGTTCGGTATGTTCGGGATTGCCGCCGGGATTGGCTTTGGCCTGTTGCTGGGCCTGGTCAACGGCGGGCTGATCGCCTTTATGCGCCTGCCGCCGTTTATCGTCACACTCGGTGCACTCACCGCGATGCGCGGCCTCGCACGGTTGCTGGCGGATGACAAAACCGTGTTCAACCCCGACCTGCCCTTTGCGTTTATCGGTAACGATTCGATTCTTGGTGTGCCGTGGCTAGTGGTGATCGCCGTGGCAGTGGTGGCGTTGTCGTGGTTCATCCTGCGCCGCACCGTGATGGGCGTGCAGATCTACTCGGTGGGCGGCAACCCAGAAGCCGCGCGGCTGTCCGGGATCAAGGTGTGGAAAGTGCTGCTGTTTGTCTACGCCATGTCCGGTGCGTTGGCCGGGCTTGGCGCGGTGATGAGCGCCTCGCGCCTGTTTGCCGCCAATGGCCTGCAACTCGGGCAATCCTATGAGCTGGATGCGATTGCGGCGGTGATCCTCGGCGGCACCAGTTTTACCGGCGGCGTGGGCACCATTGGAGGCACGCTGATCGGTGCGCTGATTATCGCGGTGCTCACCAATGGCCTGGTGCTGCTGGGCGTGTCGGATATCTGGCAGTACATCATCAAGGGCATCGTGATCATTGGCGCCGTGGCGCTGGATCGTTATCGCCAGTCCGGTGCGCGGACCTGATTTCACTCATACAACAATCACAAGAGAGACTCCCATGAAGCTAAAACACCTGTTTCCTGTCATTGCCTTGGCCGCCCTGATGTCGCAAGCCGTGGAGGCCCGGGAGCTCAAAGCCCTCGGCATCAGCATGGGCTCGTTGGGTAACCCGTATTTCGTGACCCTGGCCGACGGCGCAACCGCCCGCGCCAAGGAGTTGAATCCCAACGTCAAGGTCACCTCGGTGTCGGCCGACTATGACCTGAGCAAGCAGTTTTCGCAGATCGATAACTTCATTTCGTCCAAGGTCGACCTCATCCTGATCAACGCCGTCGACCCGTCCGCCATGGCCTCGGCGATCAAGAAAGCCCGCGATGCCGGTATCGTCGTGGTCGCGGTGGATGTGGACGCCAAAGGCGTGAATGCCACCGTGCAGACCGACAACGTCGAAGCCGGCAAGCTCGCTTGCCAGTACCTGGTGGACAAGCTTTCGGGCAAAGGCAATGTGATTATCCAGAACGGCCCGCAAGTGACCGCTGTGACCGATCGCGTCAAAGGCTGCAAGGCTGCACTGGCCGGGGCGCCAGAGATCAAGGTGCTCTCTGACGACCAGGACGGCAAAGGCTCCCGCGAGGGCGGCTTGAACGTGATGCAGGGTTACCTGACGCGCTTCGCCAAAATTGACGGCCTGTTCGCAATCAACGACCCGCAAGCCATCGGCAGCGACCTGGCGGCCAAACAGCTCAAGCGCAGCGGCATCATCATTACCTCAGTGGACGGCGCGCCGGATATCGAGAACGCTCTGAAGACCGACACCCAGATCCAGGCGTCCGCCAGCCAGGACCCATGGGCCATGGCCCAGACTGCCGTGAACGTGGGCAATGACATTCTCAATGACAAAGCCCCGGCCGAAGCGGTTACCCTGCTGACCCCCAAACTGATCACCCGCGACAACGTCGGTACGTACAGCGGTTGGTCCAGTAAACATTGATCTATTGAGAGGAACGGCGCCGTGGTCACCATGGATGACGTGGCAAGCAGGGCGGGGGTGTCGACGTCGACCGTGTCCCACGTGTTGAACGGCACCCGCAAAGTCAGCCCGGCCACGTTGCAGGCGGTGCAGCGGGCGATCCAGGCGTTGGGGTATATCCCTAATACCCTGGCGCGTTCGCTGGCCCGCTCCAGTACCAACACCCTTGGCGTGGCGATCTCGGCGTTGTCCAACCATTACTTCAGCGAAACCGTGCACGCGATTGAAACCGAGTGCGCCAAACACGGCTACATGATGCTGTTTGTCGATACCCATGATGACCCGGAGCAGGAATTGCGGGTGGTCACGGCGCTGCATCATCGACGGGTCGACGGGATTGTCCTGGCGCCGTCCAACGGCTCGATGGCCCTGGCGTATTTGCAGGCCAACGAGATTCCAGCGGTGTTGGTGGATCGCATGATGAGTGAGCACTTCGATCAAGTCGGGGTGGAGAATGCCCAACCGACCCAGGCCCTGATTGAACACCTGATTGCCCATGGGCATCGCCGTATCGGTTTCATCGCCGGACGTGCCGGATTCAGCACCACGGATGAGCGAGTGGCGGGGTACAAAGCCGCTTTGCAAGCGGCGGGGTTGGTGTTTGATCCGCAACTGCTGGTCGACGGCGGCTCCAACACTGAGCCGGCACGCCAGGCCACCGTTCAGTTGCTGGGCTTGGCTGCGCCGCCCACGGCGATCATGGCCGGCAATAACCTGATGACCCTCGGTGCCATGCAGGCACTGCGGGAGGCGCAGATCGAGGTGCCGGGGCAAATGGCCCTGGTGGGGTTCGATGATTTCGATTGGGCGGATTTATTTGTGCCGCGTCTGAGCCTGATCGCGCAACCGGTCAAGGCCCTCGGCGCACGCGCGGTCGAGTTGCTGCTGCAGCGCATGGCTGCGCCCGGCGCGCCACCCCAGAGCGTACGACTGGCACCCACCCTGCAATTACGTAACTCCTGCGGCTGTGATTGATTGGAATAACGCACGTATGAACAGTCCTGTTTCCCTCGGAATCGACCTCGGCACTTCGGAACTCAAAGCCATCCTCATGGATACCGGCGGTGCTGTACTGGCCCATACCGGCGTGCGCTTGAACGTGTCACGGCGCCACAGCGGCTGGTCCGAGCAGGCCCCGGAAGATTGGTGGCAGGCGTGCCTGCAGGCCTTGGACCAATTGCGCCAGCATGAAGCGTTTGCCCGAGTGGCCTGTATCGGGCTGTCCGGGCAGATGCACGGTGCGGTTTTACTTGGCGATGACGACCGCGTGCTGTACCCGGCAATCCTGTGGGACGACTCCCGCGCCGTGGCCGAAGCCGAACAGTTGGGACCGACCTTTGCCGAGGTCACGGGCAGTTTGCCCATGGCCGGGCTGACTGCACCCAAGTTGCTGTGGCTGCAACAGCACGAACCTGAGGTATTCAACGCGATTGACTGTGTGCTGTCGCCCAAGGACTACCTGCGTTTGCGGCTCAGTGGCGAGCGGATCAGCGAAATGTCCGATGCGGCGGGTACGCTGTGGCTGGACGTGGCGCAACGTGAGTGGTTCGCCCCGATGCTGCATGCAACGGGCCTCACGCCTGCGCAGATGCCCCGGTTGGTGGAAGGTGGCGCCGCGAGTGCGTGCGTGACGCTCAGTGGCCTGGGCTTGCCGACAAACGTGGTGATCGCCGGTGGTGGCGGCGATAACCCGGTGGCCGCAGTGGGTATGGGGGCGATCAATGCCGGTGATGCGTTTATCACCCTTGGTACCAGCGCGGCCCTGGTCGCGATCACCGATCACGCTGCCGGTAACCCGGCCAGCGCTGTGCACAGTTTCTGCCATGCGCTGCCCAACCGCTGGTACACCATGGGCGCCATGCTCGCCGGCGCCAGTTGCCTGCGCTGGGTCACTCGGCTCACCGGGACGGCGGATGAGCAAACGCTGTTGAATCAGGTGCAGGCGCAATTCCCGATCGGACAGCCCGTACCGTTGGATACGCCGCTGTTTCTGCCTTACCTGGCCGGTGAGCGTACGCCCCATAACGATCCATTGTTGCGGGGTGGGTTTATGAACCTCGGTCACGACTGCAATCCCGCCATGCTCGGTTATGCAGTGATGGAGGGCGTGGGCTTTGGCCTGCTGGATGCGTTGCGCGCCGTGCAATCCGCTGGTGCCAGTGTCGGCGCCTGTGCGCTGGTGGGCGGTGGTGCGCGCAGCGAGTACTGGGCCCAACTGCTGGCCAACATCCTCCAGCGGGAAGTCCATACCCTGCACGGCAGCGAACTGAGTGCGTGTATTGGGGCGGCGAAGCTGGGGTTTCTGGCGATGGGGCAGGGCGCGGAGTTGTTGCAGGCGGGTATGCCGGTGAAGGCGCGTTATCAGCCTGATTTGGCTCAGCATGGGTTACTGGAAATGCGCTATGCCAAATTCAAGCAGTTATTGCCCGCCGCCAAGGCGTTGCGTGATTGAAGGGCTGCCTGTCGCGCATATTGAACTACAGTTAAATCTGGCGTCAGTTGCGAGTTTACTGTGCCACGGGCATTTCGCCGGCGCAGTCTCGGAGCGAGTGGAATCAGCTGCTGCAACTGGGTAATTGACTACTCAGGGAGAAGCACGATGCGCTCCGAAAAAAATCCTTCCACCCTTGCAACGTGGCAGAAAGGGGCGCTTCGCCTTGCATCACCTGCCTTGGTACTAATTGCCTTTGTGTGGGTGACTGTTGCGACCGGCACCGCCCGGGCTGACGATGCTCCCTCCCTGATCATCCTTGACAGTGGTGCCCCGAAAACCGTGCTGGGCCAGCCCGCCAGCCTGGGCCGTGGTAACGCAAAATTGTTGCTTGATACACAGCAGTGGCTGGACATTCCGTTGGACCGGAGCGTGACGGTCAGGGTCAAGAAACTTCGAGTTTCCCAGCAGTCCGGTGCCACGGTGTGGGTGGGTGAGGTGCAACCTTCCGCATCCGGGCGTCGTTACATCTCTCCCGGTACTGACCTGTCCCATGACCTGGCCATAGACCCCAAGAACCTGGCGATCCTGGTGGCCCATGATGAGCGTGTCACCGGCACCGTTATCGTGGACGGGGTCAGTTATGAAATTTTACCCATGGAGAATGGCCAGGTTGCCGTCTCGCGCAGGCAAGACGCCGACCTTCCTGACCCCCCACTTGTCGACACCCTGAACGCACGCGATGTGCAGGCAGTTGCGCGCAACGGCGACACGGTGCAGCAGCCGATACGTGTCCTGACGGTCTATAGCAACGATGTTCGCGATGCGTTGGTTGATCCCGTCGCACAAGGCATCAAGCACTTCGAGTATTTCAAGACGGTGGCCCAGCTCAGTGGGGTGACCGGGGTGTTTGAAAATGCAGGTGTGGCGCACATCGACTACAACCAGCCATCCAAGCAATGCCTGGGCGATTTGCCCTGCATGAATCGGTTGCTGAGCCCGGTCGGGACGTTAAGCAGTGATATTCGCACCCAACTAAAGGCCCATGTGGTCATCGCAATGCTGGATACCGATGGCGGCCTCGCGTCCACCGCAGGGCCCACATCGCTGAGACAAAGCCATGCCTACGCGACCATGCACAGCGCCCAGACCTACGCCCATGAAGTCGGTCATTTATTGGGCGCACACCATGAAGATGCCGGGACGCCCTATCCGTATTCCCGTGGTTATTGCCAGCGTAGCGTCTTGCCTTACTGGCACACCCTCATGGGGTATTGCGGCGGTGCCACACCGTCCTCGGTACGTATTGGTGTCTATTCCAATCCGCAATTGACGTACCAGGGATTACCCACCGGGGTAGAGGGCGTGAATGACAATGTACGTTCCATCAACAACTGGCATTCGGTAATCGCCGGTTTTTTCCCACCTCCCGATCCAACAGGGGCGCCCATCGCCAGTGGCTTCGTGGAGTTGGGGCAAAAAGACCTGCCGTTTTCCGGTGAGCGCGCCACGCTCAATGCCAAGGCGTCACGCAATCCTGGCGTGGACGCGCTGCAATTCGAATGGTCACAGCTTGAAGGTGCGCCGGCGGCTGTGATCGACAACAGCCAGTCGGACATGGCCGTTGCACATTTCCCTGAAGTCCAGGTGCCCACCGACTATCGCTTTCGCCTCACCGTCAGGAATGCCACGGGGGCCGTGGACACCACCGTGGCCAGCGTACGCGTGTATCCGCGCACCCTCGGGGACGCTTGCGAAAACGTGGCGCCATGGGACCCCGCGCAGGTGTATTCCGTGCCCGGCCAGCCGGTGAGCTACCAAGGCAATCTGTACCGTCTCATCGTGCCTGCGAGCGGTAGTTCTGCGCGACGTGCACCGGCCGTCTGGAGCGGATTGGTCGCGCCGATGAACTGGCGGCTGTTCAAGACCTGTGACGACGCAAGGACTTTGCAGCAGCGTCTGGCGGCGGTGGACCACTGGGCAAGGGTCAACCGCGACGCGCCGGTGACTGTTGGCTTGCAGCAACAGCTGCACAATTTGTTGGCGCAATTACGCATGGACTGGCCCGTGCCGGCAGCGGCGGGGCGCCTGCGCCCGATCGAGTTCGAATCCAAAAACTGCGTGGTCAAGGACGCGGCCAACCCCCTCAGGTTGGTGGCGCAGGAGGCTTGCCATGAGCCCAATGCGGCGCGCTGGTTGCTCGATGGCAGTGGACGCCTGCACGCCATGGATACCCCGGAGCTGTGTGTGCGCAACAACGGCAATGATCAGCCAGTGACGTTGCAAGCCTGTGTCGACGACAGCACGCCCTGGGTCCGTCTCAAGGAAGCGTTCATTGACTACCAAGGGGCCGTGGGGCTGTCCCTTGCAAGCGACTTCACCGTAAACCCGTCGGTGGATTACGGTAATTTCCTGGCCAACGTGGGGGGGAGTCTGATCACCAAAACAAAAATCCCGACCAACTCCGTCACTTACACCCGCTTCGGCAACGTTGCCCAGGACGCCAGTTTGCTGCTGGCCCATGCGGGCGCGGACACCTTGAAAGTGGTCGGCCACGTGATGGACAGCGAAGGGCAGCCCGGTACCGCACCGCCCATTCCGCCGATGATTGTAATCAGCGGGCCCACCGAGGCCAGCAGTGGTGACAGCGTGCAACTGGACGGCGCGGGTTCGAGTTCCATCAACCCAGGCGCCAACCCGCTGATTTACACGTGGGAAGCACCGCCCGAACTCAGCGCACACACCGACGGTGCGCGGCTGCAATTCAACGCGCCGACGGTGACCACGCCGACGCCGTACACCTTGGCCCTTCGGGTCGATGACGGGCAGCTCCAGGCCCGTGAAGAGCATGTGGTCGTGGTGCGCAGCCAGGGACAAGGCGGGCCCGAAGGCGAGCTGAACGCTCCGGCGGAGGTGGTGGAAAAAACCACCGCGACCTTTACGGCCTTGGTCAACTCCCCCGGCAACTTGCCCTTGATGTATGACTGGCGGATCCCACCTGGGTTTACGGGCCAGGTGGGCAATAACGCGAGCGTGACCCTCACGGCACCGCCGGTCGCGGCTGACACGACGCTTGAGTTGGCCCTGGACGTACGCGACAGCAACGGCGCAACGCTGAATTTGCACAAAAACGTAATCGTCAAAAAAGATACCCAGTTGGTCGGGGGAACCATCGTCGGCGAAACGCAAGTTCCGAGCGATCAGGCCTTCACCCAGCACGTCGAAATCGGCAACCCGCACAATCGTGAACTGACCTACGTATGGACCGTAACATCGCCGCCCGAAGGCGCCTTGACGGTAATAGGCCCTAGCGATCAGCGGGAGATCACCCTCAAGGCGCCTAAGTTGATGGCTAACAAGAATGGTTACGTCAGGGTGTTGGTCCGAGATGGTGTGGGCTTCGCATCGCTGCCGAACAAAACCATCCAGATCAAGGCGTATGAATATCCTCCTTTGATCGGCCGCATGATCTTGCCTAACCATGTCAACGTGGGGGACATCTTTGAGCCCCGGGTGATCATTGATAACCCTGAAGACCGGGATCTGAGCTATCGCTGGTGGGTGAACACCGCCAGCTTCGAATTGTTGGATGCCGACCCCAAGCAGCCCACAGCCCGAGTGAAGGCGGTCAAGTCGAGTAATAACGGTGGGTTGGTGGTTCAGGCCACGGTCAGCGACGGCGGCCCACGAACGGTGATTTACAACGAGCCACGCGTGGTTGTTGGAGAACCGTCCGGCGCCAATCCACCCCAAGGTCAACTGAACGGCCCTCTGGAAGTCGTAAGTGGCCAAAGCATTCGTTACCAGGCCGCGTTTACCTCGCCCGTTGGCAATCCCTTGAATTACGCGTGGGTCAAAGGCTCATTGATCGGCGCCACGCCCAACAGCGCCGATCAGACCTGGACCGCGCCGCAAGTGACCACCGATCAAGTGGTCACCGTGGCGGTGACGGTTTCTGACGCGGCCCGCAACAGTGTCAAAAAAGCCGTCGCGGTGTTGGTCAAGGCCAGCGGCTCTGAGCCTGATCCACTACCGCCGGTGGGTAAAATCATCAGCACAGACGACGTAGAAGCCGGTGCATCCATCCTGTTCACTACCGACGCAGCCTCGAACCCGCCGGGCGGCGAACTGAAGTACGCGTGGTCCATTTCGCCGCCACTGGACGGTACGCTGGTCGATGGCCCGTCGCTGACACTGCGTGCGGCCCAGGTCAGCGTGGTGACCCCGGCCACGGTGTCATTGACCGTCACAGACAGCAAGAACGCCAGCCTGAACCTGCGCAAGACGGTGAGCGTCGTACCGTCCGCCAGGCCCGTCGCCCAGATCAGTGGGCCCACCACGGTCGAGGCAGGCAAACCCCTGGCGTTGTCGGCGACCGGCTCAAGTGGGCTCTCGTTACGCTACGCATGGCAGGCAGAGGGCTTTACCCCGGCCGCTTCGGTGACAGTCAGCCCAACGTTCACCGCGCCCACCACTGCGGGCGCGCGAAGCATCGGGCTGACTGTCACCGACGCCGCCAACCGCACGGCCAGCGCCAGTCATTCGGTGATTATCAGCCCACCGGAGCAAGCCGGGGATTGCGCGCCGCCGTGGGTGGCGAGCAAAGCCTATTCGGTCAACAACGAGAAAGTCTCGTATGACCGCTACAACTATGAGGTGGCGCACTGGACGCAAAACCAACGGCCGGATTTGAACTGGGTCATCACAGGCAGCGCCAAACCTTGGCGACGGCTGGCGCCCTGCACACCCTAGAGGGGCGGTAAACGCCGCTTTACCGGGGTTTTCTTGACGATGGCCGTGTTGGTTTCGGCATAGGCGTTGAGGCGGTCAAGCAGGCTGTCGAGATGGTCCATGGTGCGTACATGCAGACGGGCGATAAAGCAGTCTTCGCCCGTCACCTTGTCGCACTCGGTGAACTCGGGGATCGCCTGGATCTGGCGTTCCACTTCCTGCAACTGGCCGGGCAGAGGACGGATGCGCACGATGGCTTGCAGCAAATAGCCAAAATGCTTGGGGTCAATGTCCACGGTGTAGTGGGTCAGCACGCCGCGTTCTTCCAGGCGACGCAAGCGTTCGCCAACGCTGGGCGAGGACAGCCCGGTAATACCCGCCAGGGCCTTGAGCGACAAACGCGAGTCGTCCATCAAAGCGGCGATAAGTTGCTGGTCGATGGTGTCAATCATGGTGTTCGCCTAATAAGAAAAGGTGATTTCCGGTGTTTGCCTTTTTTAGTCACTGGAGCCGATCACGCGCAGATTGCCATAATTGAGCCTCACTTGAGGAGCTCCAATCATGGATACATCGATCCGTCGCGGTTCTTGGGAAATGGTCGCCGCCATGCTCATCTCGGGCACCATTGGCTGGTTTGTGCTGGTGTCGGGCGTGTCGGTGATTGAGGTGGTGTTCTGGCGCTGTGTGATCGGTGGGCTCACGTTACTGCTGGTCTGCGCGGTGCTGGGTTATCTGCGCCTGGACTTGCTCACTTGGGCCCGGCTCGGGCTGGCGATGCTCAGCGGCGTGGCCATCGTCGGTAATTGGTTACTGTTATTTGAATCCTATTCCCGCGCATCCATCGCTATCAGTACGGCGGTGTACAACGTTCAGCCGTTCCTGTTGGTCATGCTGGCGGCGCTGTTTCTCGGTGAAAAAATCACCTTACAGAAACTGGCCTGGCTGAGTGTGGCGTTTATGGGGATGCTGGCGATTGTCACTGCCCATGGCGAGCAGCAGAGCAGTGGCGGGGACTATTTGACGGGAATCGTCCTGGCGTTGGGCGCGGCGTTTTTGTATGCCGTAGCGGCATTGATCATCAAGCGCTTGAAGGACGTACCGCCGCATTTGATGGCGTTGATCCAAGTGATTACCGGCGCACTGCTACTGGCGCCGCTGGTGCCTTGGAACAGCCTGCCGCAGGCGAGTAATGCCTGGTCGGCATTGGTGGCCCTGGGCGTTGTGCATACCGGGTTGATGTATGTGTTGCTGTACGGGGCGATCCAGAAACTGCCGACGGCCATCACCGGCGCGCTGTCGTTTATCTACCCGATAGCGGCGATCGTCGTCGATTGGATTGCCTTTGGCCACCGCCTGGGCTGGCTGCAATGGCTGGGGGTGGCGGCTATTCTGCTGGCGGCTGCCGGGTTGCAGCGGGGCTGGTGGTGGCCCCGCTCCCGCAGGGTTAGTGCGTGCCCTGAAAGATGATCTTATCCGGGTTGAAATGCTCCACCACGCTGCCCGGCTGCGGCAAGCCAAGGATATGCCCCTTGATCTTGCCCACCACATGCATCTCGCACGGCTTGCAGTCGAACTTCAGCGTCAGCACTTCGTCGCCATGGATCAATTGCATCGGCGCGACCTTGGTTTTCACGCCCGTCACACCCTTGGCCTGTTTAGGGCAGAGGTTGAACGAAAAGCGCAGGCAGTGCTTGGTGATCATCACCGGTACTTCGCCGGTTTCTTCATGGGCTTCAAAGGCAGCGTCGATCATCTGGACGCCGTGACGATGATAGAAGTCGCGGGCCTTTTGGTTGTAGACGTTAGCCAGGAACGACAGGTGCGCTTCCGGGTAAACCGGCGGCGGCGTGGTCTCGGCCTTGCGTCCACCACGGGGGTGAGCCGCGACACGGGCCGCAGTCAGCGTTTCGATCACTTCGCGGCGCAATGCCTTGAGCTGCGAGTTGGGGACGAAGAACGCCTGTGGCGCGTCCAGCTCGATATTCGTCGCGTGATACTCGGTAGTCCCGAGTTGGCCAAGCAGGTCGCGCAGGGTATCCAGCGCCTGCTCCGGCTTGTTGGCCGCGCCGAACGGGCCGGGCAGGGTGACGCTGGCGCTGATGCCTTCTTCACTGGTGGCGGTAATTTCCAGCTGGTCTTCACGCAGGCGCGCGACCCACGACAGGCCGATACGGCGCTCCGCCGAGGTCTTGAGCAGCGCTTGTTGCCAGTTATGGTCCAGGTTGCGGTTCAGCGGATGGTGCGGGCGCAACTGGTGCAGACCGGCCGGCATTTCGTTCGGCTCGACGCGGTAGCGATAGCGCTTCTGGCCGTCTTCCTCGAACTCGCCCTTGGGTTCGGCGATGTTGGCGCGAAAACCCACCACTTCGCGTTTGACCAGCACGTTCAGCCCGTCACCGTTGGACAACGGCTCATGGGTGACCACTTGCAGATCGCGCTTGCCGGCTTTTTCCACCGTACCGACCGGCAGGCCGGTGAAGGTCGGCGTGTCGAAGGCGCCGATGTCGATCTTGCGGTCGCTGACGAAATAGTCGGTGCTGCCACGGTGGAAGGTTTTTTCCGGGTCAGGCAGGAAAAAGTGCACGGTGCGGCCGCTGGAAGCGCGGGCCAAGTCTGTGCGGTCTTCAAGCACGTCGTCGAGGCGCTGGCGGTAATAGGCGGTGATGTTCTTCACATAGCCCATGTCCTTGTAGCGGCCTTCGATCTTGAACGAACGCACACCGGCTTCGACGAGGGCGCGGATGTTGGCGCTCTGGTTGTTGTCTTTCATCGACAGCAGGTGTTTTTCAAAGGCCACGACGCGGCCCTGATCGTCTTTCAAGGTATACGGCAGGCGGCAAGCCTGGGAGCAATCGCCACGGTTGGCGCTGCGGCCATTTTGCGCGTGGGAGATGTTGCACTGCCCGGAGAACGCCACGCACAGGGCGCCGTGGATAAAGAACTCGATGGCGGCATCAGTCTCGTCGGCGATGGCGCGGATTTCTTGCAGGTTCAGCTCACGGGCCAAGACCAACTGCGAGAAACCGGCCTGGTCGAGAAACTTCGCGCGGGCCAGGGTGCGGATATCGGTTTGGGTGCTGGCGTGCAGCTCGATGGGCGGAATATCCAGCTCCATCACACCCAGGTCTTGCACGATCAACGCGTCAACACCGGCGTCGTAGAGCTGATGGATCAGCTTGCGCGCGGGTTCCAGTTCGTTGTCATGCAAGATCGTGTTGATCGTGGTGAAGACGCGCGCATGGTAACGGTGAGCGAACTCTACCAACTGAGCGATATCGCTCACGTCATTACACGCGTTATGACGGGCGCCGAAACTTGGGCCGCCGATGTAGATGGCGTCGGCGCCATGCAGGATCGCCTCCCGCGCGATGGCGACATCGCGGGCAGGGCTGAGCAATTCCAGGTGATGCTTGGGCATGGACATAGTTTTTTTAGTCAGGCTTGTCACGGTTGAGGCGCGCATTGTAGCTGTGAAATGCCTGACCGGCATCAACTCAGGCCTGGGCGGCCATCGCGGTCACTTCCACGCGCATGCCTTCTACCGCCAATGCAGCAACGCCAACCGCCGCACGCACGGGCCAGGGCTTGGCAAAGAAGCGTTTGTAGACTTCATTAAAGGCCGCACGATCGGCCATATCCGTCAGATAAATGGTCAGGTGCATTACCCGATCCATGGAGCTGCCGGCCTTTTCCAGCGCGACTTTCAGCGCTTGCAGGGTGCATTCGCATTGCAGGGAGATATCGCCCAGCTCCAGGCTGCCGTCGGCGCGGGTCGGGATCTGGGTGGAGACCAGGATACCGTTGAAGCCAATTACGTCGGATGAGATGGAGTCAGCATCAGGATCGGGGGTGTAGGACAGGTCGTGGTTGGCCATGGGCGCCTCTCGTTGGCAGGTTGCAAAGGCGCCCATGGTCCCCGAAAACAGCCGCGCGGGCAAACCGCAATGCGCGGCTTTTTGACGCCAGAAAATAAACATTAAAAACCGCGTAAAGTCGCGTATTCAGCCGCCGATAGCCAGTTACAGACAGCTTCTTCGCACGGTTGAGGGTACGTCATGTTCAATAAAGCAGTTAAAACAGAACTGGCGGCCAGGACGGCCGAAGTCACCGAATACAAAGGACTGTTTACTGCACTCGAACGCTCCATGGCCGTGGTCGAATTTGACCTCAATGGCAAGGTGTTGAGCGCTAACGACAACTTCCTGAGGACGCTGGGTTACAGCCGTGAGCAACTGCTCGGTAAATCCCATCGTGATTTCTGCTTGCCAGCGCTGACCAGCAGCTCGGCCTATGGCCAGTTCTGGGCTGACCTCAAGGCCGGAAAGTTCGTGTCGGGTACGTTTAAGCGGGTGGACTCCCAAGGCAGGACTATCTGGCTTGAGGCCAGCTACAACCCGGTGCTGGATGAGCGTGGCCAGGTGTTGAAAGTGGTCAAGTACGCGTTGGACGTCACTGCCAAGGTTGAACAGGAAGCCGCTACGCGCAGCAAACTGACGGCGTTGGACCGGGCGATGGCCGTTATCGAATTCGATTTGAACGGGCAGGTACTGGACGCCAACGACAACTTCCAGAACGTCATGGGGTATTCGCTGGCCGAGCTCAAAGGCAAACACCACCGCCTGTTTTGTGAACCGGCCCTGATCAGCAGCCATGAGTACGCGGACTTTTGGCGGCGCTTGAACAATGGCGAATTCTTCACCGGGCAATTCAAACGCCTTGGTAAACATGGCCGGGTCGTGTGGCTCGAAGCGAGTTACAACCCGGTCTACGACGGCGACGGCAAGCTGATCAAGATCGTCAAGTTCGCCAGCGACATCACCGAACGTGTAGAGAAGTTCGAAGAAGACTCCCGTGGCGCCTCCCGTGCTTACCACATCTCGTCCGAGACCGAACGGTTTGCCGAGCACGGCACCCAGGTTATCCAGGAAACCGCCACGGAGATGCGCCGGATTGCCGAAAACATCGGCTCATCCGCGCGCCTGGTCGGGCAGTTGGGCGATCGTTCCGAGCAAATTACCGCCATCGTCAACACCATTCGTGGCATCGCCGACCAGACCAACCTGCTGGCGCTCAACGCCGCCATCGAGGCCGCAAGGGCCGGCGACCAAGGCCGTGGCTTTGCGGTGGTGGCCGATGAGGTCAGGCAACTGGCCGGGCGTACCAGTCGCTCCACAGCGGAAATCGCCGAGATGATCGGCATGATCCTCTCGGAAACCCGCGACGCGGTGACCAGCATGAACGCCACGCAGGAAGGTGCACAACGCGGCGTCCAGTTGGCGGACCAGGCGGGTTCGGTGATCTTGCAGATTCGCACCAGCACCAGCGATGCGGTGCAGGCGGTGAGTATGTTTGCGTCGAAGCTGGATGAGTCGGAGGTGATTCCCAAGACTGCCATAGGCTGGGTTGGCTAATCGCTGGCTCGCTGTTGATCTTGGTCTCAGGCTTGCTTTTGGGGCTCTTTTCCAAAAGTGAGCCGCCGTTACCTAGATAGTGGATAGGTACACCGAACGGCCGCTATCGCGGGCAAGCCAGCGCTCACGTTTTACGGCGGATTTTTGTGTGGGGGCGTCCTTGAGCGCTGGGCTTAGCTGAACTCAATGCGCCAAACCCTGCAGCGCGATCCCCATCGGAAACGGTGTCTGGCGGGTTGCTGCCTTCATTTGGTTGCGATAACCCAGCGGGCTGGTGCCCAGTTGTTTTTGGAAGGCACGCCGCATGCGCTCTTCACGGCCGAAACCAACCGTTTGCGCGATCCGCTTGATGGGTTCACTCGTGGTGGCCAACACCCGGCAGGCGGCTTCCAAGCGCAAACTCTCCACCGCCTGTGCGGGCGTATCGCCCGTGGCGGCGACATAGGCTCGCGCAAAGTGACGCGGGCTCATGCCGAATTGCTCGGCCAAGCGCTCCACGCGTAGATCACCGTTCAAGTTGCCCGCAATCCACGCATGCAAGCGCGCCAGGCGTACATCGGGATCAGTGCGCAGAGCGGTGGACTGGGCTTTGAGCGAAGCGCTCAACTGCGGTTGCTCGGCCGAGCGCCACAGGAACACGGTGAAATAGCGCGCCAAAGACAGCGCCGCGTCGGCCCCCAGATCCTGCTCGACCAGTCCCAACGCCAAGTCGATGCCTGCGGTGGCGCCGCCGCACGTCCACAGGTTGCGGTCATGCAGGTACAACGCGTCGGTCTGGCAGATGACCTTGGGGTAACGTGCCTGCAATGCTTCGGCGAACTTCCAGTGGGTCACTACGTTGCGCCCATCGAGCAAACCGGCGGCGGCCAATGCGAAGGCGCCGGTGCCGATTGAACAGAGGCGACGGATCGCCGGGGCGCGGCCGCGCAGCCAGGCGCAGGCATGCTCGTTGGCTTCCAGGGCGTCCATGCCGGGGCCGCCCGCGACGATCAGCGTATCAATGTCGGGTGCTTGTTGATCAATTTGTTCCAGTGACTGGGTGCTGGCGCTGATCCCCGACACCGAGCTGACCTGGCCTCCAAACGGTGAGGCAAGCAGCAACCGGTACGGCGCCTGTGTGGCAAACGCGCCGCCCAGCAGGCGTGGAATCGCGGCAAACACCTCCAGCGGTCCGGCGGCGTTGAGCAGCAGCAAGTCATCGAACGCTAGCACCACCACCGTGCGCTCAGCGATGTCCGACGTGGCAGTAAAGGAGGGGTGTTTGGCATGGAGCGGCACGGCGAGCCTCGACATACTGGATTCAACGCAAAGATGAGGGAAAGACAATGACGTTAAAACCGGGTGCTGCCAAGTACGCTGTACGACAACGCTTGGTCGGGCTGGTGTGCTGGGCTGCGTTGTTGATCGTACAACCGGTGTCGGCTGCGCTGCATGTGGGTGACCAAAGCGGTTTGACCCAAGCCATGCTGCACGCGGCGGGGGAGGATGCGGGGCTGTCGGGAACGCTGGTGTGGCATCCATTCACCGCAGGTACCACGCTGCTGGAAGCCCTCAGCGCCGGAGCCATCGACCTGGGTGTGGTCGGCAACGCGCCGCCGGTTTTTGCCCAGGCTGGCGGTTTTGATGTCCGCATCATTGGCGTGGCGAGCGGGGCGCAGAACAATAACGCGCTGGTGTTACCTGAGGGGACCACTGTCCAGCGAGTCGCCGATCTCAAGGGCAAACGGGTCGCCGTCGCCAAGGGCACCAGCGGGCATTACCTAATCCTGGCAGCGCTGCATCAGGCCGGGCTCACAACGCGGGACCTGAACATGATCTATGCCAGCCCCGTCGATGCACAAAACGCCTTTGCCAGTGGCCGGCTCGATGCCTGGGCAGTGTGGTATCCCTTTGTTGGCCAAGCCACTTCGCGAGGCGCGCGGGTACTGCTGGACGGCAGCGAATGGCCGGAAACCGGGCAGAATTTTACGGTGGCGAGCCTCAAGGCTCTGGCCGACCCTGAGCGTACGGCGCAGGCCGGTGACTTGCTGGCCAGGCTCGCCCGCGCCCAAGCCTGGGCCACGGCGCATCCAGATGCCTGGGCCGAGGTGTTTGCCCAGACCACGCGGCTGCCAATCGCTCTGGTGCGCGACATGCTCGCCCATCAAACCTTGCAGTACGTGCCGATTGATCCTGCCGTCATCACCTTGCAACAGCGTCTGGCGGACCTGTTCGCCGCCGAGCGGGTGATTCCCCGTGCGCTGGACGTCGGGCAAATCTTCGACCCGCGCTTCAACAGCCTTTTACCGACCCCCCACTGATTCGCTTATTTCTGACCTTGTCGACGTAGCCTCGGCAGGGATTCCTGCACCCGGAGAAATCTCATGCACAGCACCACCCTCAAACGCCAGAAGACCGGCCTTATCACTGTCGACCACGCCCGCAGCGCGGGTGGCTACACCTTGTTCGCACCGCAAACCGCCGAGGGCAATGTGTTCCTGATCGACATCGACGGCGAGGTCGTGCACCGCTGGAAGCTCCCTCAGCGCCCCGGCCGCGACGCTGTGATCCTGGGCAACGGCAACCTGGGCTACAACGGCAATCACCCGGATTCCCCGGAGCTGTTTCCCGGTTGGTCGGTGTGGCACGGCGGTGCCTTCAGCGAGGTCACCCCCCAAGGCGAGGTGGTGTGGGAATACACCGATTTGCTGCACCATCACGACGCTCAATGGCTGGACAACGGCCACCTGCTGTACACCACGGTGGAACCCTTGAGTGCGGAGTTGGCCAGCCGAGTGGTCGGCGGCATTCCCGGCAGCGAGGCGGCGGGTGGCGTGATTTATGCGGACGTGGTCAAGGAGGTTGACCGCCAAGGGCAGGTGGTCTGGGAGTGGCGCAGTTGGGAGCATTTGCGGCCCGAGGATTACCCGCTGCACGACACATTCGAGCGTTACCACTGGCCGATGACCAACGCGGTCTCGCCGGGCAGTGACGGTAAGGTCATTCTCAGTTTGCGCAGTGTCTCTTCGGTGATTGCAATCCAGCGTGGCAGTGGCGAAGTGTTGTGGCGCCTGGGGCACGATCTGGTCGCGCAACAGCATTGCCCGACTGAGCTGGAAAACTGCAATGTGCTGGTGTTCGACAACGGCATTTCACGCCCACATGTGAGCATGCCGCACTCGCGCATCCTGGAGATCGACCCGCACACGCAGCGTATCGAATGGCAGTACGCGGACACGCCGGGTTATGCCTTCTTCACGCCATTCATGGGCGGCGCCCAGCGTCTGCACAATGGCAACACGCTGGTGACCGAAGCCAACTTTGGCCGTCTGTTCGAAGTCACGCCAGCCGGCGAAGTGGTGTGGGAGTACATCAATCCGCACTTCGCCGCCTATCCCGATGCAGCCTCCCGGCGTTACCTGCCGGGAGAAAACAACGCGATCTTCCGTGCGCACCGTTACCAGCGCGAGGACATTGCCTGGCTGTGAGGGGGGAGGATTACTCTTTGACGTCCATGAACTCTTCAGCCCACGCCACGTAGTTTTCCGGGAGCGTGTAAGTGTGCGTCAGTTCGGTCGCGCTGAGATTAGAGGTGCTATGGGTTAATTGGCGCTGGGCACGCAAGCTGTCGTAAGTGGCTTTGATCGCCGCGAAATAGGCGCCATGCCCGGCAACCACCACGCGCACGCCCAGGCTCGCGAGGCGCTGGGCGTCGTTGAGCTTGGGATTGCCGTAGGTCACCAGCATCAGTGGAACGGTGAGGTTTTCTGCGATTTTTTCCAGATGCTCGAAGTCACTCACGCCCACCATGCAGATCCCATCCGCACCGGCTTTTTGATAGGCCAGGGTGCGCTCGATCACCGCTTCGGTGGGCAACACACCCGCATTGGTCCGAGCGATGATTGAGAGTTCAGGATCGACACGGGCTTCCAGGGCGGCGCGGACTTTGCCAATGCCTTCCTCGATGGAAATCAGGTCGGTGGATTTGCGCCCGAATTGCGCCGGCAGCAGGGTGTCTTCAATCGTTAATGCGGCCACGCCGGCGCGCTCAAGCTCTTCGACGGTGCGCATCACGTTGAGGGCATTGCCGTAACCGTGGTCGGCGTCGGCGATAAACGGCAGTTGAGCGACACGCCCAATGCGCGTGGCCTGCTCAACGAACTCACTCAGCGTGATCAACGCAAAATCGGGCGCCGCCAATACCTGCAACGACGCGACTGACCCTCCCAGGATACCCACCTCAAACCCCAGGTCCGCCGCGATACGGGCGGACATGGGGTCAAATACGGAAGCAGTTTCAACGCAGCTCGGCTTGGCAAGCAATTCGCGGAAGTCACGGCGCAGCGTCGAGTGAGATTTTTTGGGCATGTTCTTTCCTGGCTCTGATCGTCATGTGACGACATATGTCTATTCGTGGTCGCGCGAGATTACCATGCAGGCAGGCCGGGGATTATGACGTTTGAGCATGGGGTATGCGCCAAACAGATGTTGCACGCTGGCGTTAAAATGCGTAGGTGGCATTATTATAGAATTACGTTATGCGTTATCAGTATTTTACAGGTGGCTGGATGGGCCTCATCGTATGAGGCAGATTATTCCTGTGAACACTACCGAGACCGCACGCGCGGATCGACTTGATCTGCCTGACAAGGCATCTGGAGACGAACGTGCGTTACCTTTCAAAACTGGCGGCCGGGTTAGCCGCCGCACTGCTGAGCCTGACCGCGAACGCGCAAACGCTGGTGGTCGGCGACCAAAGCTACAACGCCCAAGCCGTCATGGAAGCGGCGGGGGTGCTGGACGATCTTCCCTATACCCTTGAATGGAAGCAATTCACCGCCGGCTCGCCAGTTGCCGAAGCGCTCAACGTCGGCAGCCTCGACATCGGCCTGCTGGGGGATGCGCCTGTGCTATTCCTGGGCGCATTGGGCGCGCCAATCAAGGTGATTGCCGTCAGTCGGCAAAATCTCGACGGCGTGGCGATTCTGGTTGCGAAGGATTCGCCGATCAAGAGTCTCGCGGACCTTGCAGGCAAGCGCGCGGCCATCTGGAAAGGCTCCTGGAGTCAGCAGTTGTTGCTGACGGCGCTGGACAAAGCCGGCGTGCAGCGCGACGCGCTGGAGTTGCGTTACCTGAGCGCGTTGGATGCCTCCCATGCGCTGGAAGGCGGCTCGGTTGACGTCATCGCGACCTGGGAACCCTATGTGACACAGCAGGAACGTCAAGGCGCGCGGGTGCTGGCCACGGCGCAAGGGCTGATTCCAGCCCAGAGTTTCATTGCCGCCAACGCCAGTGCTGTGGACGCCAAACGGGCGCCCATCAGTGACTTTCTCCAGCGCCTGAAGAAAGCACGCGACTGGGCTCGCCAAGCGCCGGCCAACACAGACGCCTATGCCGACGCGTGGGCCAAACGCACCCGCGCGGATGCTGAAATCGCCCGTGCCTGGTTTGCCCGCGCGCGCACCACCGTCGAGCCCGTAACGGCCCAATCTCCCGTCGAAGCGCAAAAGACCGTGGACTTTTTTGCCGGCCAGGGACTGGTCAAGTCTTTTCCGGCTGCCAGCTTGTTTGATGACTCGTTCGCGGCGTCTTTGCAGCCCGCCGTCGCTACTAAACAGCCGTGAACGCCTCAAGGAATCCTCTGCAAATGACCAAACGACAGCTCAAACTGGGTGCCTTGACCATGGGCAGCGGCGGTCCAGGCCGACACAACCTGTGGCTCGACCCTCAATTGCCGGTCGATGCGAGCGTCAACGTCGACTGGTATATCGACATCGCGCGCCAAGCCGAGGCGGCGCTGTTTGACTTGATATTTATCGTCGACAGCCAGTTCATTACGCCGGGCTCACCGTCCCATTACCTGAATCGACTGGAACCGCTGACGCTGTTATCGGCGCTCGCCGTGAGCACTCGACACATTGGCCTGGTGGGCACGCTCACTACCTCTTATAACTCGCCGTATAACGTCGCGCGGCGCCTGGCGTCACTGGACCTGATCAGCAAAGGCCGTGCGGGTTGGAATGTGGTCACCAGCGGCGACGCCGGCACGGCGGGCAATTACAGCCGCGACGAACATTACGACTACGACACACGCTACGGCCGCGCGGCGGAACACGTCCAGGTGGTGCAGGGGTTGTGGAACTCCTACGAGGACGATGCATTCGTGCGCGACCGGGCGACCGGCCAGTTTCTCGATCCGAGCAAACTGCATAGCCTGAATCACCAGGGCGAACACTTTTCGGTGGTCGGCCCGTTGAATATCCAACGTTCAGCGCAAGGCCAACCGGTGATCTTCCAGGCTGGTGATTCGCAGCAGGGGCGCGACCTGGGGGCTGCGACGGCGGATGTGATCTTCACCCATGCCGCCAGTATCGAGCAGGGCCAGGCTTTTTATCAGGATATAAAGGGCAGGGCGGTGCAACAGGGGCGCGACCCGGAGCAATTGCTGGTCATGCCGGGCGCTGAAATTTATGTTGGCGACACTGACGAGCACGCTCGGGAAATCGAGCAGCACTATCATCAGATCGATCACAGCTTTGAGCTCGCCCTGAAGGAGTTCGGGCGCAATTTCGGCTGGCATGATTTCAGCCAGTACGACCTCGATGCACCGTTTCCCCAGCAAAGCCTGGAGGCTGCGCGCAGCAGCTTCTTTACCGCTGCCAAACGCATTGCAGACCAAGCGCGCGAGAAAGGCTTCACGCTGCGCCAGGCCGTAGAGTTCGGCCGACAACTGCGTCCCGGTGCATTCGTGGGTACGGCTGAAACCGTCGCGCAGAAAATGGCCGAATGGTTCGAGGCGCGAGCCGTGGATGGGTTCAATATCTACATCGGGCACCCCGAGCAATTCCATCGTTTCACCCAGGAAGTCATACCGTTGTTGCAGGCGCGTGGTGTCTACCGCACCGCGTATGAAGGGACAACTTTGCGTGAAAGCCTGGGATTGGAGATCCCCCGGTTTGAGCGTCGCGGGCCGACGTTTACGGTGGACCCAGCAACCGGGTTAGAGTGGTCATCCGTTACCCGTTGATATGTGAAAAATGAAGCGTGCGTTGTTTGTTTCTCTGGATGGTCCCAAGGGCGTCGGCAAGACCACACTGTTGGAGGCCGTGACGAAAGCCCTGAGGGTCGACACCCACACAGTGATCCGACTGAGCGAGAAAAAAAGCGATCCCTACAGGGCTGAAACCATGGCCCTGGTTAATCAATTCGTTAGAAACCCCAGCAGGGAGTTGGAGCTGACGGTGTGCGAGCGATTTGCTGATAGCCGCCGGTGGATTTCCCAACAGGTGCTGCCGGAACAGCCGCCGGGCAGCATCATCCTGATGGATCGCTGGTACCCGTCAGAAGCGGCGTTTCGCCGGCTGGTGCCGTTTGCAGAGATTCTCCAGCTGAACCGTGACCGCAACGTGCAAGTGCCAGACCTGCACGTTGGGGTTGTCACCGCGCCTGAGATTTCATGGGCGCGAGCGGCAGCACGAACGCGCGGGTTGAGCAGTACGATCATGCATGCGCTGGAAGAACATGTTGCTAGCACCGAGGCGTTTGAGCAGGCGGCTGCCGATCATGACTGGGTGCTCTGCCGCAATGAAGGAACGATCGAAGAGGCAACCATGCAGGTGGTTGCTCATATCCAGAGAGTCCTTCGTGATGCTTCGCCTCTACCCAATCAGGGTTAAGGGATGCGCTATCGGATATCAGCCAGACAGTGACGATTTCCCCCAGGCATCCAGCAACAGCCTTAAAAAAATGCGCTGTCCGGCTACTTCGAATGCCATGGATTTTTAGAACCTCAAGATCTCGAATGTTGCGCGCAATCCTCCGCATTCACGGTTTTCTAAACGCACGCTCCCTCCCAAACGACTTGCGATGGACCGGACGATGGTCAGCCCCAGCCCAGCGCCTTGATCATTTCCACGACTGTAGAAACGCTCAAAAAGTCGATCACATTCTGCTTCATCAATGCCTGGCCCCTCGTCCTCAACACATAATTCGTAGTGATCCTGGTTTTTCATCAACCGCACGGTAATCACTCCCTGGGGAGGGGAAAAGTTGGCAGCATTGGTGACCAAGTTGGTCAAGGCAATATGTATGACGGCTGCATCGACCTTAACAAGGCAGACCTCTTCCATGGGTTCGAACACGAGTTCAAGCCCCTTGCTCAGCAGCCAGGGTGTCATTTGCACCAGACCGCCCCGAATCGTCGCCACTAGATCGATGCTCTGCGCCTCATGAGTTTGGGGTTGCGGTTCGATACGGGCCATGGTCAGGAGTTGATTGACCAGGCGCGTGGTGCGGTCCACACCTACGATCAGGTAATTGAGGGATTCGCGCCGATCTTCCTCACTGACGGCCTCCACGAGGTTTTCTGCGTGGACCTTGAGCACGGCGAGCGGTGTGCGCATTTCATGGGCGGCATCCGCGATAAAGCGTCGCTCACGGCCCATCACCTCCTGGATCTGTGCCAGCACACGATTCAGGGCGGCCTGCATGGGCTCCAGCTCAGTAGGCAGCGGATTCAACTGCAAGGGTTCGAGAGAACCTGAATGCCTCGCTCGCAAGGTTTCAGCCATATTGCTCAACGGTTTGAGGCCCCAGCCAATGGCCAACCAGATCACTGCGGCAAGCAGCAGGCTACCTATCAGGTTAGGTAAAACCGTATGGCGGACGATGCGATCCACCAGGTCGGCACGCACATCGTCACGCTCTCCCACCCAAATTTTCTGATTGTATTGGGCATCATCCAAGACAAATGCGCGCCAGGTTCGGTTGTTGATATCCGTGATGTCACTGAAACCCGGTTTGACCGGAGGCGAACTAAAGGACGGCGCACTGGAGGTGTGCACCAGCAACGTGCCATCCGCGTTCCACACCTGAAAAGCGATTTTGCTTTCATACGGGTGGCCATCCACTCTGGGCGCGGCGAGCCCCAATGCCTGGTTGAACGCCTCATACAGCTTTGCGTGCTCGTTGCTCGCCATTGGCATGCGCATGACGCCCTGCAGCAGACGTGCGTTCTGTGCCAGCTGAGCGTCGTATACCTCGTCGATTTCATGATTGCTGTCGTGGAGATTGACAACGGTCATGAGCAACAGCCCGAGGAACAACAGACCCAGAATCAACCTGAGCGTACGTCGCCGAATAGACGTCATGGGCGCTCTTCCACCAGGTAACCGACCCCACGGATCGTGCGGATCAGCTGGCTCGAAAACTTCTTGCGCAAGTGATGGATATGCACCTCCAGCGTGTTGCTTTCTGCCTCTTCGTTCCAGCCGTAAAGTAACTGCATCAGTTGGTCGCGCGTCATCACCCGACCCGGCGGGGAAAGCAACTCATGGAGTAACTGATACTCCTTGGGGGTCAGGGCGACCGCTTCGCCCTGATAGCTGACTTGTTGAGTTCCCGGGTTCAGGCTGATGCCTGCGTGCTCAATCAACACCTGGGCGCGGCCCGCACTGCGTCGCAGCAACGCCCTGAGGCGTGCCTTGAGTTCTGCCAGGTCGAACGGTTTGATCAAATAGTCGTCGGCACCGGCGTCGAGCCCTGCGATGCGGTCCTCTGTGGCGTCCCGAGCGGTCAGGATCAACACCGGCAGATTGGAGCCACTGTCACGCAAGCGACGCAGCACTTCGAGTCCATCCATGCGCGGCAAGCCAAGGTCGAGTACGGCCAGATCAAACGTTTCACTGAGCAGAGCATGCAAGGCGCTACTGCCATCCTGTAACCAGTCGACGGTATAGCTTTCTCGTACCAGCGCCTGGTGAATACCCTCGCCCAGAGCGACGTCATCCTCGATCAATAATATGCGCACACGGACTCCTGTCAGCCGAGTTTCTTGGTTATATCCTGCAGCAACGCTTCGATTTCCTTGCGCCGTCCAGCGTCAGCGGTTTCGCGGCCTGGCCTTGGGGCGGCCAGCAGTGCTTTTTGCAGTGCCGCGTGGGCGTCGGTATAGCGCTTTTGACGGTAGAGGTGATCACCCCAGAAGTACAGACTATCGATGCCGTTCGGGTTCAGTTGCAAGGCTTGCTTGAGTAACACCTCTGCTTTGTCCGAGTCGCCGAACCCAATGGGCCAACCCGGCACGCGATCGTACAACGCAGCAAGGCTGGTATAAGCCGAGCCTTGCAAGGCTTTGGGGTCCAGGGCGATGGCTTTTTCAAGATCGGCCTTTGCCAGCTTGACCTTGCTCAGGGCACCGAGCCCACCCTGGGCGCCGGCCCAACTGCTGGTGACAATGCCGGACCATATCCATGCCTCGGCGACTGACTGGCGTTCTTGAGTAAAGGCGTCGGCCTGCGTGGCGAGCTGTTCAAACGCAGCAGTACGCTGGTCTGCGGGCAGTTCGTATTGGATATGTGCCCAACTTTGCTGAATATTAGCGAGGCGCTGCTGGTCAGCAGCATCAAGGGCCCAGACGTTATGGCTCATAGCGCCGAGCAACAGGCCAAAGAGAATTTTTTTCATGGTTTAGGGTGCTCACTGTCGTTTTTTTCACTGAGGCGACGGACCAGAGGTAACTGTTTGCGCAAGCCTCGGTCCACCAAGTTGGGCAGCAGGCTGTTGAGGCGCACAAAAAATCGCTCTTGCCATCCGAGGTACAAGTCGCGGTGGTCGCCGGCAATTGCGCGGATCACTGCGGATGCGACGGTTTCCGGGTCGTCGACATTGGATTTGAGGGCATCATTCAACGCCTGCGCAGCCGGACTATTCATGGGGGTGCGGGTGGCCCGGGGCGCGACGTATAAAACGCCAACACGCGTGTCTGCCAGTTCTCGGCGCAAGGCTTCGGAAAATCCGCGCAACGCAAACTTGCTCGCGCAATAGCTGGCATAACCGGGATAGCCGATAGAGCCGTACGTGGAGCCAACGTTGACGACCATCGCGCTTGGGGCTTGCTTGAGCAGCGGCAGCAGGATTTTGGTCAGGCAGATCGGCGCGCTTATGTTTACCGCCAGCATTGCATTGATGTCGCTGTCCGCCAGTTGCTCAAGCATGGCGAAGTGGTTGATCCCGGCTGCGTTTATCAGCAAGTTGACCCCGCCCATGGCCTCGGCCGCCGCCAGCACCTTACGACGATCTGCCAGAAACGTGAGGTCGGCACCCACCCACAACACCTGGTTCGGATACTGATCAAGCAACGGCACCAATGACTCTCGGTTCCTCGATACCACCAACACAGAGGCGCCGCTGGCGCACAGGGCATGAGCGATCGCCAGACCGATACCGCCGCTGGCGCCGGTCAATACCGCACGGGCCTCAGACAGGCGCATGCAAACGCTCCCCGTCACGCGGCAAGCCACGAAACATGTCGGTGTAGAGGGTGTAGACGACCTTGGAGGCGTGTATAACCGCAGCCTGATCGCTCGGGTCGTCCAGTGTGTCCATCAATCGGCGATAAGTTTGCATATGTTCAATATCGAGCGAGCCATGGGAACTGAGGTAGCTGAACGCCGTTTCCGGTAACTCAAGGCGTTCGCGAATAGCGCCTGCAGCATGGGTCGCCAAGGCGATGCTGGTACCTTCAAGCACGTTGACCATACCGAACAGGCCTACTGGGTTATCCCGGGCGATGAGGTCATAGAGGAAGCTGATCATCAGCTCAATGGGCAAGGACGGACGCCCGTCACGCACTGCATCCTTGTCTCCGCCGCAGGCATGGATGTCGTTGAGTACCCATTGTTCATGGCCGTATTCGTCTTCGATGTATTCGCAGACCGCTTTGCGCAGCCACTCCAGGCGCGACGGGAGGCGTGCACCACAGGCCATCATCAACGGCACGGTGTGGCGTACGTGGTAGTAAGCCTGAGTCAGAAAGGCCCGATAGCTTTCCAGGCTGACCCTTCCCTCAAGGGCATCACGAATGACCGGAAGGTTGAACAACTCGGCCCGTTCTTTTTGCGTGGCCAGTTGCAGCGTGTCAAAAAAACTCATGATTCAGATTCCTCGGTGCGTAGGGGAGCAGTCAGTTGTGTCTGGTAAAGCTCGACAATGGCGTCGCGGCGGGGTCTGCCGTTGGCGGTCAGCAGGCCATTGGCGGGCGTGAATGGGTGGGGCAGGCGGGTCCAGTGATGGACTTGGGCGTAATGGGGCAACGCCTCGTTGGCCTCGGCAACCGCCGCCGCCAACGCCTCATCGGTGCAATCGGGTCGATGAGGCCACAACAATGCATGGTTGCTTGGCATGGCTTCGCCATACACGAAGGCTTGGGCGATGTGGCGGCGCTGTGTCAGTTCGGCCTCAACCCATTCAGGGTTCACGTTGCGCCCGAAACTGGTCACGAATTGATGTTTCTTGCGCCCCTTCAGGTAGAGGAAACCTTCATCGTCAAATTCGCCGATGTCGCCACTGGACCACCATTCATGGGCGTGAGGCGGCTCGCCCAGATAACCCAGCAAAGTAGCGCCCTTAATCAGTACTTCGCCGTCCTCGGCCAGACGCACCTCAACGTGCGGCAGCGGTTTTCCGACACTGCCTGCGCGGCGCGCCCCTGGGCTATTGAGGCACACCACCGATGCGCATTCCGACAGCCCGTAACCTTCGTAAACCGGCATGCCAACGCGTTGCGCACGGTCCAGAAGTTCGTGTGAAACGCGCGCGCCGCCCACGGCTGCAAAATGCAGCGTCTTTGGATTGAAGGCGTTCTGTTCGGCAGCAGTCACCAGCAGTAACAGCAGCTGTGGCACGAGAATCAGGCTGTCGGGGGCGCGAGAGGCCAGGCAGCCGAGCAGTCGCGGTACATCAACGCCGCTGGCGCCCTGAATACCCAAGGTTGCCTGACTGGGCAGGCTAAGGGTTGCGCCCGCATACAGCGCGGCATAACAGCCGATGTTTTCCAACAGGATCGCAAGGGGCAGAACAGCAAGGTGGTGCTGCGGATCGTTGGGCCGGCTCGCCTCATACAACTCACGCGCGACGCACACAATGCTCTCGGCGCTGAGGCACACGCCTTTGGGGGTGCCGGTAGTGCCCGACGTAAACGTCAGTTTCGCGGTGCCCTCAGGCATCAGCGATGGGCCGTGAACAGCCTTACGCCAGAATTCGCCGGTTTTCTCGAAACCCGCTGTTTGCAGTTCAGACTCCAACTCGACTTCTGCGATTAACAGTTCTGCTTGGCTTTGGTCCAGGCAATGCTTGCGCTGGGAGGGCGTGAAGAACGGTGGCAGCGTTAGGCACGTCAGCCCTTCGAACAGCGCGGCCAGATCCCATATCAGCGCCTCGACGCCGTTATCCAAAGCCAGCGCGACCACCTTGACGCTCTCGTCACGCAGGCGTTCCTGGCGATACACGATCTCGGCATACAACGTGGCGTAGTCCAGCTTCAGCTCATCGCCCCATAAAGAAATGGTGTTTGTGTTGCGCTCAGCATGGCTGCGCAGGGTTCTCTTGAAATGCTCGACTTCAGGCGACATGAGTGGCCTCCAGGAGTGACGTGGGCAAGCCCAGGCGATTGAATAACCCGATGTTGCGCAAATGGATAAAGCCCGCGCGGATATTGCCGACATGCACCCAGGGCTTGCTTTCGTAATAACTGCCCCAGCTGTGGCGGTCATCGCCGAGCCGCGCCGGGTCGGCGGCGCACAGCGTCACGGGTTTTAAACCGAGGCGATGGAAGCTGTTGACCAACCCGATATTCCCCGTGAACGCCACCCACTCAAGCCCCCCCAGGGCCAGCATGTAAGTGAGGGTGATGATGCTCAGACGCGCGCTGCCGTTGTCACTGGCAGCCAGGTTGCCCACCTCGACGATGCAGGCGCGGTCAACCGGTCGGCCGGCAGCGGCGGCGATCAGTGGATCAATCGAATCGTCTAGATAGCGTTCGAGAAAGAGGGGTTCTTCGCTGGCCAGGCGTACGCCAGCGACCGCGCACAATTCTCCGGCCGCATCGCTCATGCCAAACAGTTGCGGCATGAAATGACGAATGTCAGCACCGTGTGCCTGACGAAAGCGTTGCTGCACAAAGGTTTCGAAGTGAGGCCTTGCCGCATCGCTGGGCAGGGCCCGAGCCATACTCAGCGGTGGAGAGCCGGCTTGGCCGAAGTGGAGTGGTAATGCGATGTGCCAGTCGAAATCGGCCATTGGACAACGTCTCCCCGGTAGGTTTGGGAAGAGTATCGAGGGCATTTCTTAACGAAGTCTGAATGTGGCAAAAGCCGATGCAAACGCACCTTCAGATTACCTTAAGGCTTGATGGGCACTGTGCTGGCATTCGATTAGGTGACACGTCGGATCGTGGCCGGGCGAATGACTTGCCCGCGTTAATTATTCAAGAGGCGCATCATGACCCCAGACTCAACTGACCATCGTTACGGAAAACTGTCGATCACCTTGCACTGGTTGATGCTGGGACTGTTTGTCGGCGTGTATGCCTGTATCGAAATCAAAGGGCTTTTGCCACGGGGTAATCCGTGGAAAGCGATGTTCCTTGGGTTGCATGGGGTCTTCGGATTGAGCATTTTTGCTCTGGTCTGGATACGCCTGCTGGGTCGCCTGACACCTCGGCCACCGATAACGCCACACTTACCGGCGTGGCAGACTGGGATATCGCACCTGATGCATCTGGCCCTGTATGGCCTGATGATCGCTACGCCCGTGCTTGCCTGGTTAATGTTGTCTGCAGCAGGTAAACCGATGCCTTACTTCGGGTTCTTTTTACCCGCGCTGGTCCAGCCCGATCCAGACTTGGCCAGGCAGTTCAAACATTGGCATGAGCTGCTCGGTAGCAGCGGCTATTGGCTGATCGGTTTGCATGCGGCTGCAGGGCTGTTTCATCACTACTGGGTGCGGGACAACACCCTGACGCGGATGCTACCGAAACGTTAGTGTTCTGGGGCTTGAGCGCTTATCGACTTAACGGTTGCCGCACTACTCAATAAAGGGTTGAGTCAGTCTTTAATTTCCGTCGTGGGCGCTGAGGTCCGTTTCAGGGATTGGCTTGCACAGCGGCATGAACCAGCGCGTCCGTCTTGCCAAAGAGCGCGTTGCCATTCTGTGATGGGTTCACTTGACGATAGTTGCCATAAACGATGCGCACGCCCTTAAGTAGGGTGATCGCTGATACAGCGATTACGCGGCGGTGCTCACCATTGTCGGCGAGTATTTCACTTCCCAGAATGAAATAGATGGCTTCGTCGTCCGCCTTTAGAACCTGGGTGCCCATCATCCTGAAGTCCGCTCCGGTTACTAAGCTATTGAGTCGAATCTGGGCGTCAGCATTCGTGCGCGAGAAGAGGGTTGGATCTTTAGACATTGCACTTCCAAGTGTGCGGACAAACTCCTTACGGCTCACGCCCTCCATGGGCCGCAGTTGACCATCACGGTCCAGGATGACGCCCAACACCACCCAGTCGGATGAGCTCACTAACTCGGACGGTGCGTTTTTTCTCCACTCTGCCACCTCTTCGCACCTCAAAAACAACGCCAAAATGCTGCTCGACGGCCCAGTGGCCTTGGCTGTCAGTTCAACGAACTTTTGCTCTCCGGGCGTTTCGCCAATCTTGCAGTAGCCTTGAGGCGAAGGCAGCTCAATCGATCTGCCGCCCACTGTGTATTGCTCAGAGTGGGCATCAGTCGCTGCAGTGAGCGCGATTGCGATGCTCGCGAATCGCACGAATAAAAGAAGGCGAACGTTTAGGCGAATGGTCACTTGTTTCTATCCCTGATTGTGGCCTCCGATGAATGTAGCAGAGCGTGACAAGAAGAAACCATTCCCCCAAGTCACGCACATTCCCGTTATTGAGGCTCTGCTAGAAGCGCCACTCTTCGGCCCGAACCAGCCGGCAGAACGGCCCATCAAGGGTTGCATTGTGATGAGCAACGATGTCCTTAGCGCTCATCACTGGCGTGTCTGAACAGGTATGACCTTCGGCAACGAGTACCGCATCGAAGCCAAGATCACGAGCAGCACGGCAGGTGCTGTCGACGCAGTATTGAGTTTTCATGCCGGTGATGACCACACCAGTAACTCCGCGAGACCGCAAATTGTCCGCCAGCTCAGTCATTTCAAAGGCGTTGGGCCGCCGCTTTTCGAATACCACCTCTGTACCCACCAGGTTGAGTTCCTGCGCAAGCATCGTCAACGGACTGTCGGGGCCGATGGGCGATCCAGCGGGCCCGACGTGGCGCGCGAGAAAAATCGGAGCGCCAGCGCTGCGGGCTTTGTCCATCAGACTATTCACTGTTTCCAATAACGCTTCGCCGCGCCATGGTTTTTCCGGGCCGTGAACAAGCCCGACTTGGATATCGAGTATCAATAGGGCGTACATGGGTGCATCTCCTTGCGTATGAACCAGCGACACAAGGGCATAAAAAAAGGCCCTGTCCATCGCTGGCGGGCCTTTGAAGTTCGTAGGCTATTGGCTCACGACACCTCGCACGCTCCGCATACAGCGGTCGTGGTGGTGGTAGTCGAGGTGAGGCAATAGTGAGTCATGGATCGACACTAACAATCTCGCGGCGAGCTGACAAGCCAGGATCCCAGGCTGAGTGCGTTTGGCCGACTAGACAGTGCAAGTCTGCGGCCATCTGATGCTTGACGTGCCATGGTCGTTACTCACAGGCCGACAACCACGTGCAGGAAGATCGGTTCAGTTCAAGGCGGAAATTGGCGCTAAGGAGGAGGGCAGTCACCTGCCATTAAAGGAACGCGAAATTGCAGCAGCTGCTCTGATTCGCATACGGCCCTGTGCGCGGCCCTGTCGGTCGGCCCCTGGAGATTCAAGGTTCACTTCCTGTCTACCAAGGAAGGCGTTCTCCGTTATAGGCAAAGAAATTACCGCTGTCAGCAGGCCCTAAGCGGTCAATCAGAGATAACAGCTCATGCGCCGCAATGTTTGCCGGCCTGGCTTCAGAGGCACCTCGAAAGGGGTGTGACAGGCCTGAAATAACCGTGCCGGGATGAAGACTTAACAAGCGCGTCTGAGGCCGGGTTCGTACCAGCTCGATGGCGGCCGTTTTAATCATCATGTTCAGTGCCGCCTTGGAGGCGCGATAGGCGTACCAGCCACCCAAACGGTTATCACCGATGCTACCCACCTTGGCAGAGAGCATCGCCATCGCGCCTCGTGGGTCAAGCAAGGGCAAAAAGTGACGCAAAACCAGCGCAGGCCCGATGGTGTTGACCTGGAATATCGTCTGGAGCGTATCCGCTTCAATAGCGGAGTAGCTCTTTTCAGGTTTGATTTCGTCGCGATGGAGCAAACCGGCAGCATGCAAAATTAATTGGTAGGGGGCTTCTTGAGCTAATTCGGAGGCCGCGCTGGCAATACTGTCGGCCTCTTCCAGATCGAGGCATGGAACACTGTTACGCCCCAGCTCACGCACATACGCGCAACTTGGATCCTGATTGAGCAACTCACAAAAAGCCGAGCCGATCGCTCCACTGGCACCTATCACGAGGGCACGATAGCCCTCACCAAGCGAGTTCATCTTGAAGGGACTGTTCATCTAGGCGCTCCCGCGGTCTGGTTCGCTTTGTTGGTGTTAACCCATTCGTCCAATCAGCTGTAGAAACTCCTGACGCGACGCGGACGACTCGCGAAAGGCTCCCAGCATCACCGAAGATGTCATCACCGAGTTTTGCTTCTCCACGCCTCGCATCATCATGCACATGTGCTTAGCCTCAATGACCACTGCCACGCCGGCCGCATCGGTGATGTGCTGAATGGCGTCAGCAATTTGTTTTGTGAGGTTTTCCTGGATCTGTAAGCGGCGGGCGAACATATCGACCACTCGGGCCACTTTCGACAGGCCCAATACCCTTCCAGTAGGGATGTATGCCACATGAGCCTTGCCGATGAAGGGCAGCATGTGATGCTCACACAATGAATACAGTTCGATGTCGCGCACGATGACCATTTCATCGTTTTGCGATTCGAACAATGCGCCATTGATCACTTCTTCCAGGCTCATTGTGTAGCCATTGCACAGGTACTGCATTGCTTTGGCTGCGCGCTTGGGGGTATCCAGCAGTCCTTCACGCTCAGGGTTCTCGCCTACGCCGACGAGAATTTCACGGTAGTGTTCGGCTAATGATGGGCTCATCTTGATTCCTCGCAGCCATGCTGCGGTTTAAGTGTCGGCAATCCATGGCGGTAGGAACGTATCTGCTGCGCAAGATCTGACGCAGATGGCACGGGGTTCGACAGATCAGATCAGCCATGCCCCACCTTCTTCGTCGGGACCATGACAACGCAAAGCGTTCTAGGTCTGCTTTTTTTTCAAAATGGCCTGCTTGTCTGATGCGGGTTTTGACGCCGGCACCGCGCACTGCTGATCGACACAGCGGCGGCCACCCTCTGGATGAGGTAACCACGCCAAATGGGGACGTAAACGGCAGAAAAGGCGATAACCGAATTCAAACAGCGGGCGCAATGCACGCCACGTCAGTGGCGTGGCCCAAAAACCTAAGCCAGCCGCTCGCCAACTCCACAGAGTGGCATCCAGGCCGGTCACCCAGCGGCCATCAGCGAAACGAGCGTGCAGCGAGGACTGCATGTGCGCGAACGTCAACCCAAGTGCCTCGGCATCAAATGCACCGCTGCTGATGTCCACAAAAAGCAGTCGATCCGTTACGGCGCGTCCTCGCAGGAACTTGATTTCTCGCGCGCACAGAGGGCATTCACCGTCAAAATACAGCGTCAACGGCCACTTCATTTTCTTGTACATCGTAATGGACCTTGTATAGGTTTATACAAGATAGGCTGAAAGAAACGGGCTGACAATGGGCACTGTGTTGTAGCTGCGTGATGGGCACGCCCAGTGTTGTGAAGGGATCGTCCGCCCCTTCGGCATCAAGCTTCCAGAGGGAGGGCCACAGCTAAGTGTCGTTGCGGAGAAGGGAGGAGGGGGCAGGCGTAAATTGTTTCATGTAGCTTGAGTACAAGAGGGCCTGTGACGGCCCTTTTTTGGTCAACGTTTGCTGCGCCGGCAGCGCTCCGAGCAATAACGGACTTCGTCCCAGCAGCGCGCCCATTTCTTCCTCCAAGTGAAGGGAAGACCACAGATCACGCAGGTTTTTACGGGAAGCTCACTCTTTTTCACGGATATTACTACCGGCTGGTGCGATCAATAGATCTCGTGGATAACCCGCCAAGATCGTGGCCCTGGTGCGAGTAAGGCTCCCTATGGCCGTGAGACTTCCGTTTCTCATCAATCCTTGCTCGGTACTCCCGGCACATCCATGTTGATCTTGCGCCAAAAGGCTTCAGAGAAGCTGTACACCGAGAAGGCAATCAGCCCCAAGGCCATCACCATCAAAATCAACCAACCAGCAGGTAGATTTTGGAGCGCATCCAGCGATTCCTTCATACCAGGTGGATCCATGGCTTGATAAGTGGAACCACTGATGGCCAGTAACAACGCAATTTCTAAAAACACAACTCCACGGGCGATTAGTCCGAATCGTGATACCGGTCGGACGTATCGCATGACGTCTTCATCGGCCTCAAAATATCTCTCGAATGACGCTTTCCATCCCTTGATGATGTGAGCAATACCAACCCCAAGCGGAACGAGTGCGATCAGGTATACCAACACATTCGAGTGATCCCATGACAAGAGATGCGCTAACCAGTCTTTGGTTTGCCCTCCAGAATCGCCCGAGCTTTTAATACCGCTAATGAGTAGGCCCAACGCAAAAAACGCTAGAGCGCCGTTGAACATACCTCCCGCGAACAGACCAGCGCGAATCACCAACCCTTTGAATTTCTTGCCATGATGATCGACATCGCGTGTAGCTTGCAGGATGCGCCACGCCGCAAATGCGAGGAGGCCAGCCACCACAAGGCCAACTAGAAAATAGCCAAAGGGTTGGCTTAGCAGTGCTTCCAGGCTTTTGTGGCTGTCCTTCGGTTTCGTCGAATCTTGTGCTGCCAGCAGTGCGAAGATACCGATGATCAAATAAAGCAATCCCCGAGCGGCGTAGCCTCCCCGAGCGAGTATTACCAGGCTATGTTGCGCGGACATTCGATGTATTCCTGAGATCTGATACAAGAGCAGACCCCTATCGCTGGGTGGGGTTCTATTACCAAGTCGAAGGGTGAAGTGATTTAAAAATCCCCAACGCCGGCCGCAGTCGAGATTGCCTCGCCCACGCGGGTCTTTTGGGCCTACAGTTTTGAGAGTCACTCACTGTAAGGAATACATACGTCCGGCATTTGCTGTTGACTTCCGGCAATGTGCATCCCTCAACGAAAGCTGGGGCAAGGGATGGGAAGGGTGCTTCGATCGGTTTTCCTGCACGCCATTGGCGGCAGCGTCCATCGGCCAGGCTACCTTGTTGCGCATGGCCGGGATTCTTCGAAATCGCATGGCCGTTGCCCCATTGATACAAGAGCCCAAGCGTCAGTTGCAGAATGAAAAAAACCGAGCACTTACGGCGCTTTGATCAACTGTTGGCCGACAGCCCTGACTTTCTGGTTCCTTGTACGTGTGCCCAGTTCAGAACGCCGAATACCCTGGTGAGTTTAGAAGGCGCCCGAGGTGTGTGGTTTTGACGTAGCAAGCCCCAGAAGCTTTGCTCAAGATTCTAGCTACGTGCCAACCAGGCAAAATATCGTTGGCAGTACCAGACGCTGACAAATGGACGGCTGGAAGCGGTGACAGCCTGCAGCTTGGCGATCACATCAGCATTATTTGGAAATTGACTGATGCCTGATGGACGCCATTCAACAATTGGGAAAGGGACAGTAGACGTTGAGGGATATATGGCCGATGAGCATCTCTACGTAATATCCTGTTTAACATAATATACATTATGCGAACCGTCATATACGGGCCTGGGGGGCTCTGGTGGTTAGATTTGAAGCCTACTTGACCAACGATCATCGCCTCGACACTACGCAGCTCTCTTGACGATAATGGTTCGGCGATGCCAACGCTTCTACCATTCCTAGAGAATAATCATCATGGACGACAAGCAAGATACTTCAGCTGAAAGCACCGAAAAACCTAAAGCAAGGATGCCTGATCAGTTCAGTATCCAAAGTCGCGGATTTACCGACGTAGAAACGGCGACACGCCTGGGAAAAATCGTTGGCGAGGTCATACGCGCAATAGCTCATAAATTCGACCTGAGGGGGCTGGACGGAATAACGCTGGCTGTAGATTACAATCAGGCTTTGCTGGACCTAGATCGAGGGTACGAAACGAACTACAAGCTGAAGCCTACTAACTCGCACGTGATCGGCGTTGCAATGACTCCCAGCGTTTTAAGAGATGGGAGTTTAAAGTCGCATATCGTTCTAAACGCAGCTCACATTGCACCTCTTCTTGATCCTGACGATGCTGAAGGTCGCGATCATGCGATTCATGTTTTGGCCCATGAATGCGGGCATGTCCAAGTCACAAATGCTTTCGACCAATGCTTCCCAAACGTTCTCCTAAGGCCTAGCTATGGGTCAATACAGGAACAGATTCAGTGGCAAGTGATCCTTGCGGTATGGGACGAATTTGCAGTCACGTCAATTTCAGCTGGTATTGGAGAAAGCCAGACTGAGTCGTACGAAAATACGTTTATCAATGATTTAGCTCAAGCTGACGACCGCTCCAACAGACTTCTCTTGAATTACCAAGAGCATGGCTCAGTCGATCGAATTCTAGGTGAGATATACGGCTGCTACGGCGACCTCCTAAAATTCGCTGCTTACCACCTAGGCAACCTCGATGGCTTGGGAGTTCGCTGGCAGGACTCGCAAAAAACGGCGTCAATTCTCAAGGATCATTGGTTTTTGCCATATTTTGAGCGTTTAAACGATGCCTGTATCGAAATTGCGAAGAGCTATGGCCAGTGGGAAAACAAGGACAGCTTCACGCTCATTGCAGACATAGTTGATGAGCTGGTGGAACGAGCTGGATTGTTGATAGAGCCGATGGATGATGGTCGTCTTTGGGTCAATATTCCATATACTCCTGAAACAGATCCCCTCCTCTGTAAATAACCAAAAATAATAACTCAACTAAACATCTATTTAGTTGAGTTATATATGAATCATTCCAACGCTACCCCTGTTAGAGCTGAAAACGGTCCACAGATTGCGACAGTTTGCCTGCTAGATTGGCCAGTTCATCCGTAGTTGAGGCAGTTTGCCCGATCACGCGGCTGTTGTTTTCCGACATGCCAGCGATCATCTCCACCTGATGGGAGATTTCATTGCTGGCCAGGCTTTGTTCCCCGATGGTGCGCGAAATGTCGTTCACCAACTCCGTGGTGTTCAACGTGGCCTGCAGAATCTCGCGGATTGCCCGTTCTACTTCTGCGGTCACCGCCATGCCTTTATCCACTTGAGTGACGCCCTCCTCCATGCTGGTCACCGCTTCCCGAGTATTTTGCTGGATGCGTCCGACCATGCTGGCAATTTCCTGGGTCGAAGCGCTGGTGCGACCCGCCAGGCTGCGCACTTCATCGGCGACCACCGCAAATCCCCTGCCTTGTTCTCCCGCGCGGGCAGCCTCAATCGCGGCGTTGAGGGCCAATAAGTTGGTCTGGTCGGCGATGCCTTTGATGACTTGGATAATGCTGAAAATCGCCTCGGACTCCTTGTCCAGCGTGCGGATCACCTGAGCCGATTGCTGGGCTGAACGGGCAATACCGTCCATGTCCTTGACCACTTGGTGAATGACGCGACCGCCGTCCTTGGCCAAGGCTTCAGCCTGATTGGCCATGTCCAGGGCGCGGCCGGCGTGCCGGGTGATTTCTTCGATGCTCGCCGTCATTTCACTCGCAGCAGCGGCCATGGTGCTGGCGGCCGCGCTTTGCTGCTGGCTGCTGCCGGCGACTTCATGGCAGCCGTGGCTCAGTTGCTCGCTCATGCCATTGACGCCATGAGCGTTGCTGCGCACCACTTCGATCATGCCGCGCAAGTCGCGCTGCATGGTGGCAAGGCTAAGAATCAGCGCGCCTGCTTCATCATTGCGCTTAGGTTCGACAATCGGCTCGCTCAAGTTGCCCCTGGCGATACTCGCCGCAATGCGGCTGGCGGTCTGCAGCGGCCCCATGATGCTCAGGATGACCCAGCGGCCCTGAGCCAACAGCAGCAATACGCTGGCAATCAAAACCGTGCCCAGTGTGAAGTTCGCATTACTGATTGCGTGCTGAGTGCTAGCGCCGGTCTGCTGGGTATTGGTTTCGATCAGCTCACTCAGCGCCGCCATTTGGTCTTCCAGACGGCTGAACGCAGTGTTGAAACTCTCCAGTTCTGCGCGAGCGGCTTCGGGATTTTCCAACGCCAGCGCGACGATACGTTCGCCGGCGCTTATATAGGTATCGAGGCTGGGTTTGATTTTTTCCAGACTGGCTTTAAGGCTGTCATCCAGGGGCAACTTGAGATTGTCCCCCAGCACCTCCCGGAAGTGCTCTGAATGTTCCTTGATCGAACTCGTCACCTCGGCCTTGGTACTGGCGCTTTTCCCCAAGCCCACCAACATGGCCGACAACACGTCGGCGCGCAGGGCGTCGTGCATCATGTCGGCTTCCATGTGGTTGCGCAGTACCGTCATGGCGACCTCATTGGCCTGCACAGCCTCGCCCATCCGCGTGTTGCCCAGGTAACTGGCCAGGCTCATGACCAGGGCGGTAAGCAACCCGGTCGCTATCAACAGCATCAAGCGTAGTTTGATCGTCATGCGGGTATCCCCATACCTTGGCCGCGGGTTGGGAACCCAACCTCTATTAACGTTATCGGCAGCAGTCACTGGTTAGTGAAGCCTAAGTTTGCGGATCTGCGAGGATCCCTTAAGCTGACCATCCTTTGCTCCGCCCGGAAATGCCCATGTCTCGAAGTATTGCCCACTTGGCCCTGCTCCTGGGGTTGATCACGGCCGTTGGCCCGTTCGCCATCGACATCTACCTGCCTGCGCTGCCAACCCTTGGCGCGAGCCTGCACGCCTCGCCGGCCGCCGTACAGATGAGCCTGACCGTGTTCTTTGTGATCGTGGGGGTATGCCAGCTGTTCTACGGCCCCATCAGCGATGTATTCGGACGCAAACCGCCGATTTATGCCGGACTGCTGATTTTTGCCATAGGCAGTATCGGCTGCGCCCTGGCGCCGACCATTGAAGTGCTGATTGGATTTCGTGCCCTGCAAGCATTTGGTGCGTGCGCCGGCATGGTGATCCCTCGGGCTATCGTTCGCGATCTGTACACCGGCCATGAAGCCGCGCGGCTGATGTCATTGCTGATGCTGGTGATGAGTGTCTCGCCAATTCTTGCCCCGCTGGCTGGCAGTGTGGTGATTGCGCTCTGGAGTTGGCGCGAAGTGTTCGCCGTGCTGGCGGTGGTGGCCGTGTTGTGCCTGGTGATGACGGCCGTGCAATTGCCCGAAACCCACC
>NZ_JFYX01000021.1:0-78245 GCF_000632245.1 Pseudomonas sp. RIT357 | reverse complement strand
CAACCTCACCGTCTCCACATACTTCGCCCTCCGACACTGCGCCTCCCGCCCCGTCACACACGCCTCCTTGATCTCCAATCCCGCCACGCCTACGTCCAGCGCCAACCCCACATACGTGCCTTTGCCCAACCACTTTGACATCTGCGCGATCTCCCGAATCCGCTGCGCGTACCCGGCGATCTCACCCTTCTTCAGATAGCTTTTCGTGGAAATCCCCAGCAGCTTCTTCAACCCCTGATTGCCCTGCAAACCCGTGCCATAGCGCGCCGCGCCTTGCAATTGGGTGTCCAACAGCGACAACAACACCTGGCGCTGGCGAAAAAATGCCTGCCGGTCCAACCCACCGTCCCGAAAGCGCTGATGCAACCGCTCAATGTCCTCCAGCGTATGCGCCACCGCGTCCAGATGCCGCGACCACGCCGACGTCACGCTGCCCACCCCGATCGAGCTGTACGCCAGAAAGCTCTGCAGCAAGTCATAGTTATTGATCACCGCCGTTCCGACTGACGCGTCTTGCGCCAACTGCCGGTGAATTTCTTCCGCCCGGCGCATCAACCAGGCCTCCTCCAACGAACACGTCACGCTGTAGGCATCGGGAATAATCACCATCTGACCCGGCGTCACCAGCCCATGGCGCAGGTGCCGATTCAACACATCAAAATGATCAGAACGCTGCCGGCTCGGAGCACTACCCATCAAGCGGGATTTCACACTCGGATAGTCCATCGTGCGGTCGTTGAGATAGCTCTGCGCCATGCCTTACATCCGGGATGCAATGAAGATGGCGTCGAAATATAAGCAAGCAGATACACCCCGGACACAACCCGAGGAAGGCTGAATAACATTTGGGAAGTTACCTACGTCAACGCGGACAAGCGCTTACGGAAGTACCCTCAATACCCGGTCATTTCCAAGTAGCCCACGCCCCCGTCAAACCTCACCGGCCCCTCCCAATACGGAATGCTCAGGTTCATCCAGGCGTTCGGGTTGACGGTTTCAGTGGTGATATCCAGCTGTTTGCCAGGTATTTTCAGCGACCAGCGCGTCGGCAGGTTGCGCCCATCGATGGCCGTGGTTTCCAGCGGTGTCAGCTGGATGTCAGCGTTATGCAAGGTCTCTGTACGTCCCTGTGCGTCGATCCAGGTGCCGGTGAGATAACCGCCGCCGTCCTTCTGGCGTACGCGAAACAGCATCAGTTGCGCGCCCCGGTCGAGGTGCAGGGAGAACCAGTCCCAACCAGTCTGGCTGGCGCTCAGTGGTTGGCTGCTCCATTCGCGGTCGAGCCACGCCGGGCCAGTGACTTGATAGGTTGTGCCATCGATGCTGACGCTGCCATTGGCGGTGAAGAACGGCTGACTGTAGTAATACGACGCCTGGCCCTGGTCGGATTTACGGCTGTAGCCGTTGTCACCTTGCAACACCAATGGACGGCTGGAGGTCAGCCGCAAGTCGTAGGCGAAGTGCTCTGCGCTGGCCTTGAGTTGCATATCCGCCAATGCACTGGCCGCGCCAGGACGGCTGGCAAAGTTCCAATCGTCAATCCACGCATTGAACGGCGCTGCCTGGGCACCGGCCTGGCCAACGCCGCCACGGGCCAGCCGTTCGGCGGCGTAGTGGCGGTTGGCGGAGGTGACGGCGGCATGGCCGAGCCACACCGTCGAATCCCGCCAGCCGGCCTGGGTCGGCCCGGCTTTCAAGGCGTTGCGAAATAGCGTCCATTGCACGCCAAACACATTGCCTTGGGCGTCCTTCAGATTGGCGGTGACGTACCACCACTCGATGCGAAAGCCGTCATGGGGGCCATGGTCCTCGGGAAAGCTGAACACCTTGCCGGGCAGCACTTGGGCAAAGTCCGCCGCATCGCTGCCCAGGCCTGCAAAGCTCTCTTGGGGCGCGGGGGCTTTGTCACAAGCCGCCAGCAGCAATAACGCGCACATCAACGCCTTAATCTTCATGGGCAAAGGTCCTCAGCAAATCCGCCGGACGGCTGCGGTACAGCTGCCACAGCGGCCAGGCCGATGCCAACAATGTGGCGAGCATGGCCAGCCCGAGCAATTGTGCGAGCTGCCACGGAAACACCTGCAGCGGCAGCCGCCAACCAAAGGCCTGCACGTTGATCACCGCGTCCAGGCACCATGCCAACAACACTCCCAGCGGCAACGCCAACATCAGGGTGAGCACCGCCAGCAGCCAGGTCTGGCCCAGGTTCAGCAACATCAATTGTCGACGTGTCACGCCCAGCGCCCACAGCGGTGCGAGTTGGCCTAGGCGGCTCTGGCTCTGGGTCAGCAGGCTAATGAACAGCGCTACGCCGGCCACGCCCAAGGTCAGGCTGTTGAGGGCCGCAGTCGCGGCGAAGGTGCGTTCGAACACCTGGCTCGACCAGCCCTTGAGTTGCTGTTGATCGACGATGCGGCTGTCGTCCAGGGCAAATGCGCGCTGCACTTCTCGCACCAGTGGCGCTACATCAGACGGCGCGACGCGCAGGTTGAAGCGCGCGGGTGAGAGCGTCGGCCAGTGCGCCAGCAGGTGTTCGGAATTGACCAGGATATGCCCCTTGGGATTGCCGTAATCCGCGTAAATCCCCACCACCTTGGGTGACCAGAGGCCTTGAGGCGTGGGGATATCAATCGAATCCCCGAGCCTGACTGAAAGCCTGCGCGCCAACTGCTCGCTGAGCATCAAGGTGTCGTCACGCTGCAACCGGTCCCAAGGTGCATCGGCAGCGTCCAACAAGGGCCAGTGCTCGCGATAGGTCGGATCGTCGACCACCCCGAACAGATCCGTTGGCCAGCCCTGCACTTGCACGGCGATCTGCCAGGTAGGCAACACCCTCTGCACCTGCGGTTGGTGCGCCAGCCAAGTGCTGAGCTGATCCGCCTGGGCCGGGGTTTGCGGGTTGAGGTACAGCTCGGCAGTGAGGCGTTGTTCCAGCCAATGATTGAAGGTGTGGCGAAAGCCCGAGGTCATGGAGCCCGCGCCGATATTCGCGGCCAGGGCCAGTAGCAGCGCCATCAGTGCAAGGCTCAAAGCCGGCAGTTGTTGGCGGCAATCGGCAAGAAACCACTGGCCAAGCACTGAACGGCTGCGCCCCAACACGGCCTTGAGCAGCCCGTTGAGCAATACCGGCAAGCCCAAGGCCGCGCCGAGCAGTAAGGTCGCCATCAATACAAACCCCGCCGCCAAGCTGTCGCCCAGCCAAAGCGCCAACAGCGCGATCAGCAATGCCGTTCCGGCGACCCAGCCCTGACGCCGTAACCAGCGACCATGGGCCTCGTGCCAGGCCTGGGCGTTGGCCAGCGCCAGCAACGGCAAGCGCGCCGCCCGCCACACGCTGCTGGCACCGGCCAGTAAAGCACCCAACAGGCTCAAGCCCAACCCCGCCAGCCACCACCATGGACTCAGGCTCAACTGTCCCGGCACTTCGGCGCCATACAAGCCGCGCAGGCTGGCAGCCACATCCGGCAGCAGCAGGCTGGCCAGAAGGTATCCGCTGGCGACGCCGAGCACGCCGCCCAGCAGCGACAACGCGCCCAATTCCACCCCAAGCCCGAGGATCAACAAACGCGCACTGACCCCACAGGCACGCAAGGTGCGCAGCAGTCCGCGGCGTTGCTCCAGGGCCAGGCCGATGGCGGCGTGCACAATAAACAGCCCCACCACAAAGGACAGGAAGCCCAGCGCATCAAGGTTCAGATGGAAGCTTTCGGTGAGGCGCGCCAAGTTGCTGTCCTCGCCCTGCCTGAGTTGCAGCCCGGCGGGAGGCGTGGGATGGCTGGCGGCGAAGGCCTTGTCCAGCAGCAGCCGCGACAGCTGCCCAGGCATCTCAAGCAAAGGTTGAGCAAAGCCGATATCGGTCAGTAACAGCCCGGGCGCCATGTCCGGCTGGGCTTGCAGCGGCGGCAGGCGTTGCCCGTTCAGCGCCAGGGGTTGCTGCCCTTCGTGCAGTCCCAGGGCCTGCAAGGTTTGCGGCGCGATCCAGGTACGCCCCGGAGGGTCAAAGAAGGCGAGCATCTGCGCCTGGCTCAAGCGCTGCCCCGCTACCGCGCCGCTGCCGGGCAACGACAGCGGGTCGAGGCCCATCAATTGCAGGCGCACGTCCTCATGCCCCTTGAGCTGCAACCGCCCCTGCACCACCGGCGACACCGGCCAACCCGCGCGGCGCAGTTCGGCAAACAGCGTTTGCGGGAAACTGGCAGCGTCCGGCGCACTGAGACTGGCTTGGGGTTCGCCGCCGATCAACTGGCTGGCGCGGGCATAGCTGTCGCGCGCCTGACTGTTGAGGGCCTGCACGCCGGTCAAGAGTGCGGTGGCCAGCCACAAGCCGGTGAGCACACTGAAAAACTGCACCGGGTGGCGCCGCCAATGGCTGAGCAACGCGCGTAGTGTCCAATAAAACACCGCCATTTCAGCGAGCATCCGCAGGCAGGACGCGGCCGTGATGCAACACCACCTGCTGGTCCAGCCGTGCGGCGATACGGGGGCTGTGGGTGACCATCAACAAGCTGGTGGGGCTGTCGCGCAACAGGTCCAGCATCAGTTGCAACACCTCGTCGCTGGTGGCTTCGTCGAGGTTGCCGGTGGGTTCGTCAGCCAACAGCAAGCCTGGCCGCGACGCCAAGGCACGCCCTACCGCGACCCGCTGTTGTTGGCCGCCCGAGAGCTGTTCCGGATAGCGCTTGAGCAAGTCGCCCAGGCCCAGGCGTTCCACCAACTGCGCCTGCCAGAGCGGATCAAAGCGCCCCGCCAGCCGGGCCTGGAACGCCAGGTTGTCGTCGACGCGCAAACTGCCAATGAGGTTGAACTGCTGGAACACCAGGCCAATTTCAGTGCGCCGCCAGTGAGCCAGTTGCGCCTCGCTCATCTGGTCGAGGCGTTGCTCACCCACTTGGATACTGCCGCGATCCAACCGATCAAGCCCCGCCACCAGGTGCAACAAGGTGCTTTTTCCACTGCCCGACTCGCCCATCAACGCCAGGCTGCTGCGTGCGGCCAGGTGCAAATCCACACCTGCCAACACCGCCAACGGGCCTTGAGGGGTGGCATAGCTTTTGAAGACACCTTGCGCCTGCAGCATGGGAGCACTCGATTGATGGGCGGCCATCGAGAATAACGGCTGCGCCTTGGGGCCACGCAAATTTTTCACATGGATTTCACCGGATGCCCACTCGCCCACCTCTAAATTGCCGGTTATGCGTCACGCGTCGACCACTTATTAAGTTGCCACGCCTGATAACTTTTAACCGCCCCATGTTCAGCGAAAAGACAGCAGCCCTGTGACAGCCTTCTGCTCCACTGCGGCTATTCGCCAACACATTGCGCCTAACTAATACAACATTGCCAACAATGTCCAAGGTGAATGAAGTGGTAGACATTACCCTGACCAAACCGCGCTCGCCCCGGACTTTTTTCAAGCGCCTGCAACGGCTGTATCCAGGCATTGCCGTGATCACCGTGCTGCTCGCTTGCAGCCTGTTCTGGCCGGCCTCGCCACGGGACCTTGGCGTGGGCAACAGTCTGTTGACCTCACAGGTTATGCCGCTGTGGCGTGACGGCGACGTGATCGTGCTGGTGCGTCATGAAGAGCGCTGCGACCGTTCTACCAATCCGTGCCTGGGGCCAGTTGAAGGCCTGACGATCAACGGCAGCGAACACGCCGAAAACCTCGGCAACGCCTTTAAATCATTGGGCATGGAAGGCAGCGACGTACTCGCCAGCCCGGCCATCCGTACCGCCCAGACCTTGCGCTTTATGTTCGGTAAAAACGAGCTGACCTCCGGCCAGCAGGCCGTCTGCGGCGCCGCCATGGGTGAAGAACTGCTCAGCCACAAACAGCCGGGACGCAACCTGGTATTTGTGACGCACAGTGGCTGCATCGCCGACTTCGAAAAAACCCAGGGCTTCCCCCATGCGGCATTCCCCGAGTACGGCAGCGCCCTGTTCGTGCAAGTGTTGCCCAACGGTAAATTCAAGACCCTGGGCATCATGAACAATCCGGACTGGCCGGCTGCGCTCAAACACCTCTAAGTCATTGCCTGTGTTCAGCAACAAGACAGCCCTGTTCTGGCATGTTTAGTTGCGCCTTTTAATTAAGCACCCCCTGACTCTCTCCTGTTACTTAGTGACCGCAGTGACTGTTTGCACGATGAGCTTATTACTTAAAAACCCTGGCCTTAAACGTCAAGGAGCGACGTTTTCATGACGCGTTTAAATCCGCTGTACCTATTGTTACTCGCCTTCGCCGCGTTCTATTTATTGCCCTTGGGCCTGCACGGCCTGTGGATCCCGGATGAAACCCGCTACGCCCAGATCAGCCAGGAAATGCTGCAGACCGGTAATTGGGTGGCGCCGCACTTCATGGGCATCCGCTATTTCGAAAAACCCGCCGCCGGTTATTGGCTGATCGCCCTGGGCCAAGCGGTGTTTGGCCAGAACCTGTTCGGTGCACGCATCGCCTCGGCCCTGACCACCGGATTGAGCGTGCTGCTGGCGTACCTGATCGCCCGGCGCCTGTGGAGCGATCCGCGCAAAAGCTTCGCCTGCGCGCTGCTGTACCTGAGTTTTGGCCTCGTGGCGGGGCAAGCGGGGTATTCCAACCTCGATCCGCAGTTTACGTTGTGGGTCAACCTAAGCCTGGTGGCGCTATGGTTCGCCCTCGACAGCCGCACGTCGCGCGGCCGACTGGGAGCCTGGACGCTATTGGGGTTTGCCTGTGCCATGGGTTTTATGACCAAGGGCTTCCTGGCGTGGGCGCTGCCGGTCTTGATTGCCGTGCCGTACGTGCTCTGGCAGCGGCGCCTGGGTCAGCTGCTGCGGTATGGCCCGCTGGCGATTGGCGTCGCAGTGCTGGTGTGCTTGCCCTGGGTCCTGGCGATCCACAACCAGGAACCGGATTTCTGGCGCTTCTTTTTCTGGAATGAACACATCCGCCGATTCAGCGCCGACGACGCGCAACACGTAAGGCCCTGGTGGTTCTTCCTGCCAATCATCGCCGTGTCCTGCCTGCCCTGGGCCGGCCTACTCCCCAGCACCCTGCGCCAGGCCTGGCAGCAAAAACGCGAGCCAGCCATCGGTTTCCTGACCCTATGGCTGCTGTTGCCCCTGGGCTTTTTCAGCTTGAGCAACGGCAAGCTGCCGACCTACATCATGCCGTGCCTGTTGCCACTGGCATTGCTGATGGGCCACACCTTGAGCGACCTGCTGCGCAACGGCCGCGCCCGCCAGATCAGCCGCAATGGCCTGCTCAACTTCGTGATCGGCATGGCGGCCATGATCGGCCTGATCTACCTGCAAATCGCCAAGCCCTTGTACAGCAACAGCCATGCCGAAATGTTCAGCCTGTCCCTGGCCTTTATCGTGTTGCTGGTGTGGATCCTCACTAACCTGCTGCAAGCCTTTCGTCCGCTCACGCTGTGGGCCATGCCGGCCTTGGGCATCGGCGTGCTGGTGATCCTCCTGCCGGCGAGCATGCCGGCGCAGATCGCCGATAACGAAATGCCCGACCAGTTCGTGCTGGAACACCTGGACGAGTTGCAACATACCCATGCCCTGTTGAGCAACGAACTGGGCAGTGCCAGCGCCTTGGCCTGGCGCTTGCAACGCGCCGATGTGGCGCTGTATGACACCGAGGGCGAGTTGCGCTACGGCTTGCAGTTCGCAGATTCAGGCACGCGAAAAATCGAGTTGGATCAGGTACAGGCCTGGCTGAACGACGCGCGCCAACACGGCTCGGTGGGCGTGCTGATGCGCGTCAACAGCACCAGTGAAATGCGCGAGGCCGGGCAACTGCCGCTTGGAGGCAAGCGTTATTCCAAGGGGTACCTGGAACTGATCCTGTATCCGCAGTTGCCTGCTCCACATTGACTGCTTTCATATTCAGATCCGCCGCCGACGATTGAGCTGCGGAATCGCCGTCTGCGGCACCTCCACCTTCACCACCTGCGCCACCGTGCAGGCAGCTAACTGCGCCAGCGTCGGCTGGCTGAACAACGTCCGCGCATCCACCTCCAACCCCGCTTTGCGCAGGCGCGCCACCAGGTTCACGGCCAATAACGAATGCCCGCCCAGTTCGAAGAAGTGGTCGTGGCGCCCTACCCGCTCCAGCTTGAGCACCTGCGCCCAGATCCCGGCCATCAAGGTTTCCACTTCGCCCTGGGGCGCTTCATAGGCGCGGCTGAGCACCGCCTCCAGCCCTGGTTCTGGCAGGGCCTTGCGGTCGAGTTTGCCGGCGGGGTTGAGCGGTAGTTCATCAAGCTGTACGAAGGCCGACGGCACCATGTATTCCGGCAACTGCGCCAGCACATGGGTGCGTAAGTCTTCCAGGCTCGGCGCCGGGCCGCGCACGGTGAAGTAGGCGAGCAGACGCTCATCACGAATCAACACCGCCACCTCACGCAGCGCCGGATGTGCCAGCAGGCACGATTCGATTTCCCCCAGTTCCAAACGGACGCCGCGCAGCTTGACCTGGAAGTCGTTACGCCCGAGGAATTCCAGGTTGCCGTCCGGCAGGTAGCGCACCAGGTCGCCGGTGCGGTACAGCCGATCCCCTTGTACAAACGGGCTGTCGATAAAGCGCTCGGCCGTCATCTGCTCCAACCCCAGATACCCACGGGCCACGCCGACACCGCCGATATGCAACTGGCCGCTGACGCCCATGGGCACCGGCGCGTCGTGCGCATCCAGCACGTACAGGCGCGTGTTGTTGATCGCACGGCCGATGGGCAACTGCAGCGCGGGTACTGGCGCGCCGGGCTCCAGGGTCCAGGCGCTGCTGTCTACGGTGGCTTCGGTGGGGCCATAGACGTTGTGCAGGCGCACCTTGGGCAAGCGCGCCTGCACACCACGGGCCAGGGCTTCGGTGAGCTCGCCGCCGCCACACAGCACATCGGTGAGGCTGGTGCACAGGGCGGATTCTTCCAACTCAAGGAACTGCTGCAACATCGCCGGTACGAATTTGATCACGGTGATCTGCTGCTCGCGAATCACGTGTGCCAGGTAGGCCGGCTCACGATGACCATCGGGCCGCGCCAGGACCAATCGCATGCCATTGGCCAGCGGCCAGAACAGCTCCCAGACCGATCCGTCGAAGCTGAACGGCGCCCGCTGCAACAGCGCTCCGCCCTCGGCGTTAGGGCACAGTTGCGAGCCCCAGTGCATCAGGTTGCCCAGGCCGCGATGTTCGATCATCACGCCTTTGGGCGTGCCGGTGGAGCCGGAGGTGTACATCACGTAGGCCAGGTTGGCGACGCTCAGCCCCGGCACCGATGGGTTGCCCTCCGGCGCGTGGCTCCAGGCACAGTGGTCAAAGTCGATCACCGGGATGGCGACTTCACCCGGCAAGTCGCGGGTGGCCGCGTGCACCAGCAGCGCCACCGGTTTGCTGTCCTGGAGCATATAGGCCAGGCGTTCGCGAGGGTAACCGGGGTCCAGCGGCACATAGGCGCCACCGGCCTTGAGGATGGCGAGCAACCCCACCACCAGGTCCAGGCCGCGCTCGACGCACAGCGCAACGCGGGAATCCGGCTGCACGCCACGCTCGCGCAGGTAAAAAGCCAGCCGGTTGGCGCGCTCGTTGAGTTCGCGATACGTCAGTTGCTGCTCGCCGGCCTGCACCGCCACCGCGTGCGGAATGTGGCGGGCGTGGGCTTCGAACAGCGCCTGGACGGTAAGGGTTTCGGGGTAGTCGGTTGCGGTGGCGTTGAAGTCCAACAGCAGTGTCTGCACTTCACGGGCGGGCAGCACCTGCACGTCCCGCATCGGTGCTTGCGGTGTATTTTCCAATGCATCCGCCAGGTTGATCAGCGTCGTTTCCAGATAGTCCAGGATTCGCTCGGCGCCGACCTTGCGCGGTGCCTTGGCCTTGAGATGAAAACCGCTGGCGGTATCGTCCACGCTGAGCATCAGCGGGTAGCTGAGGATGTCTTCGGCGCTGACCAAAGCGATGCCCGGCACCAGGACGAGGTCGCGCTCGGCATCGGTATGACGGTAATTGAGCAGGCTGTTGAACAGCGGCGTCGCGCTGCTGCAACGCTGGGCCAAGGCCAGCGACGCTTGCTCATGGGCGAGCAAGGCGCTGAGTTGGCGATGGGTGTCGCGCAATGCGTCCGCCACGTTTTGCCCGGCCAGATGCAGACGCAATGGTAGGGTATTGATGAACATGCCCAAGGCCCGGTCGGCGCCCTCGCCTGCCTGCAAACGGCCGAGTAACACGGTGCCGAACACGCCATCATCACGGCCCGCTACGCGGCTGAGCACCTGGGCCCAGGCCAGGTGGAACAGGCTGGCTGCACTCACGCCCAAACTACGGGCCTGAGCACGCAAGCGCAGATTGAGGTCATCACTCAGGGCACGCTGGGCTTCTTCGGTGTCGCTACGATTGGCCTGGCGCTCCTGCAGGCCGAAGGCCAACGTAGGCTCGTCCACATCCCCCAACAGCTCACGAAAGAACACCTCATGGGCCGCCTGGCGCGCCGGTGAACGAGACTGCGCAACCACCGTGCGATAAGGCACCGGCGTCGGCAATTGCGCTTGTTGGCCGAGCAGATGGGCGCGAAGTTCCTGCATCAGAATCGTGGTGGACGTGGCGTCGTTCACCAAATGATGAAAGCGCAATCGGGCGACCCAACCCGCGGGCGCTTCGGCATAGTCCAGCGCCATCAACGGTGCCTGGCGCAAGTCCAAAGGCCTATCACCCTCACGCCACGGTTCAACACGCAAGCGCGCCGCGCGCCACACCACCTGCATCGGCTGCTCCAAGGCTTCCCAGGCCAGGCTGGTGCGCAAAATATCGTGGCGGTCGATCACCTGTTGCAAGGCTTGGGCAAAGGCGTCCAATTGCTCGCGCCGTTCAAAGCTGAACAGCGCCTGTTGCTGGTACGGGTCGTGCTCATCGGTGAGGTGGTGGTAGAGCAAACCTTCCTGCAGCGGCGCCAGGGGGTAGATTTCCTGCACGTTGGCCGCGCCCCCGGGAATAGCCGCGACGATGCCGTCCAGGCTGGTTTGATCCAGCTCGGCCAGCGCCAGCAAATCCGAGGTGATGTGGCGGCAGTCAGCAGGGATGCGATTGGCCGGCACTTGCACCTCGCTGCCTTCACTCACCGCCGCCAACGCCGCCAACGCCGCCAGCGTCGGCTGGCCGAACAGCACTTGCACATCGGCGCGCAAACCGGCCTGGCGCATGCGTTGCACCAATTGCACCGCGAGCAACGAGTGCCCGCCCAGTTCGAAGAAATGGTCGTGACGGCCCACGTGCTGCACCTGCAACAGCTCGGCCCAAAGCTGCGCCAGGACGGTCTCCACACCGGCCCGCGGCGCTTCGAACCGTCGAGTGACGAATGCCGCCTGGGTCGGCGCCGGCAGTGCCTTGCGGTCGAGTTTGCCGTTGGCGGTCAGGGGCCACGCGTTCAGGGGAATGTAGGCCGCTGGCAGCATGTAGTCCGGTAATGAGTTTTGCAGATGGGTGCGCAGGGTTTCGATGTCGACGGCCTGGCATGGGATAAACCAGGCGAGCAATTGCCCGTCGCGAGACTGCACCACGGCTTCCTGGACGTCCGCGTGGGTGGCCAGGGCCGATTCGATCTCCCCCAGCTCGATGCGCATGCCACGGATTTTCACCTGGTCGTCATTGCGGCCCAGGTATTCAAGCTGACCGTCGGCCAGCCAGCGCGCAAGATCACCGGTGCGGTACATCCGGCCCGGCGCAAAGGGGTTGTCGAGAAAGCGTTCGGCACTCAGTTCCGGGCGGTTCAGGTAACCGCGCGCCACGCCTTTACCGCCAACGTACAACTCCCCCGCCACGCCGATGGGCACCGGGCGCTGCTGGTCATCCAACAGGTAAACGGTCGCGTTGGCGACGGGCGCACCGATGTGCAACGGCTGGCCCGCATCGACGCGACCGGAGGTGGCAACCACGGTGGCCTCGGTGGGGCCGTAGTTGTTGATCACGTCAAAGGTTTGTGCGCGTGTGAAGCTGCGTAGGCGATCGCCGCCGATCAGCAAGGTGCGCAGGGTCGGATGCTCCAAACGCTGGCTGAAGGCGTATTCGGCCACGGGGGTCGGCAGGAAGCACACGTCCAACGGCTGCGCGCGCCACCAACCGAGCAGCGCGTCGATGTCTTCCGCACCGTCATGGGCCGGTGGCAGGTGCAACGTGGCCCCCACGCACAACGCCGGCCAGACTTCCCACGCCATCGCGTCAAAACCGAAGCCGGCGACGCTGGCGGTGTGGCTGCCCGCCTGCAGATTAAAGGCCTGGCAGTGCCAGTCCACCAAGTTGCAGACGCTGTGGTGTTCGACCATCACGCCCTTGGGTAAGCCGGTGGAGCCGGAGGTGTAGATCACGTAGGCGAGGTTCGACGGTTTGACCGCAACGTGCGGGTTGGCGCCCACCTGCAGCGTCGGTCGGTCCAACTCAACCACCGGCAGCGCCAGGGCAGGCAGGCGATGCCGCAAATCGTGCTGGGTGAGCACCGCCACCGGCGCGCTGTCTTGCAGCAGATAGCTCAAGCGCTCAGCGGGATGGGCCGGGTCGACCGGCACGTAGCAGGCGCCGGCTTTGAGGATCCCCAGCAGGCCCACCAGCGTGTCCAAACTGCGCCGGGCCAGAACCGCCACGCGATCATCGGGCTGCACGCCCAGCTCAATCAGTTGATGGGCCAATCCATTGGCTTTTTCATTGAGTTGGGCATAGGTCAACTGACGGCCCTGGTAGATCGCGGCCACTGCGTCCGGCGTGCGCACGGCCTGGGCTTCGATGCGTGCGTGCAGGGTGTGCGGCTGCGCAATCGGCTGTGCGGTGGCGTTCCACTCGTGCAGTCGGGCCTGTTCGGCGGGCGTGACCATGGAGAACGCACCGACAGGCAACTCGGTGTTATCCAGCCCTTGCTCCAGCAACCCGGTAAAGCGCTGGGCCAAGGCGAGCACCTCGTCGTGCTGGAAGTACGCCTCGTTGTACACGCAATGCAGCGTCGCGGTGCCCTGGCAGCGGTTGCTGCGCAGGTGGATGGCAATCGGCAGCGGTTCATGGTGGTTGGACACCTTGATCGCGCGGGCCTGGGTGGCGCCGTAGCGCAGTTCATGGTCGTCCTGCTCGAAGGACACCGACAGGTCGAACAGTTGGGCGCGATCCGCACGGCGCAGGCCCAGTTCGCGGTTCATCTCGCTCAACGGAAACCGTTGGTGACGCAAATCCTGCTTGAGCTGGTCGCGCACGCCGCGTACCAAGGCGCCGAACGGCAGTTGTTCATCGAACTGAAAACGCACCGCACTGACTTGGGCAAACAGCCCTACGGTGGCGCGAAAACGCGCGTTGGAGCGGTTGAGAATCGGCAGCCCGACCACCCAATCCGGGCGCTGGGCGGTGCGGGTGAAATACACATACATCGCCGCCAACAGCACATGAAACGCCGAGGCCTGATAACGGCTCGCGACCTGTTCCATGCGGTCAAGCAAAGCAACCGAAAAGGGTTGCGCCAGGGTGTTGCTGGTCGCGTTGGAGAGGTGCTTGGGCGTGAGCAACGGTTCCGGCAGCACCTGGTATTTGTCCAGCCAGTAGGCGCGGTCGCGGAGGAAGCGGGACGAGCTGCGGTAGCGCTGGTCGGCGTCGATAAAGTCGATATAGGACGGTGCCGCCGGCTCCGATGAACGGCCTTGTTCAAGGGCGGTGTAGAGCTGCGCCAGGGATTGCAGCATCTGGCCAAAACCCCAGCCATCAAGGATCACGTGATGGGCCTGGGTGCCGAGGCGGTAGTGGTTGTCGGCGAGCTTGACCAGGAAGAAGTGGAACAGCGGCGCGCCTTCCCTCTGATAAGGCCGCGCCATGTGCGCCTGCATCAAGGCCTGGCTGGCAGCCTGTGGGTCGGGCAATGCGGATAAATCGTACTGCGCCACTTCGGTCAACAACGCGAGGGCGAAGGTTTGTCGAGGCAAGCCGTGGTCGTCACTGTGCAGTTGAGTGCGCAGCGCATCGTGCCGGGCCACCAACTGCTCGACAGCTCGTTGAATCAATTCAGGCACCACTGCACCTTCGAAGTCGACATAACCGCCGATGTTGTACAGCGGCGAATCGCCCATCCGCAGTTGGTCGAGCCAGATGTCCTGTTGGGCCGCGGTGAGGGGAAAACTGGCCGGCAGGCTGGAAAATTGCTGCATAAGATCCTTCTCATGGGTGTCAGGCACTGGCCGCGCAGGGAGCCCCATTACGGCGAAATTGCCGGATTTGAGCATGGGGGGTTGGGGCTGTCTGTCACCCTAAACCCGGACATTCAAATGGATGGATCCCGGTTGACTGAAGGTTCACAGCTGAAACGATTAAAGAGCTGTAGGAAATTGGCTATACGCGGTCGCTACTGATTTTCTACAACCTCATCTCGATAAATATATTTTCTATGTAAATCAGTATCTTAAGTTAAATTCAAAAAGATTCAGCCGTTCACTTAGTCGGAAACAGCTCTCAGAAACGTCGAATTAATGACGTGGTTTTTATGGCAGTTTGTGTCCCTCGTTTCCGCTACATACGTAGGAAGAATCCCCTGGCTAAATAAAATCTCGAGTGCCGACTCTCGTTCATGAGGAACGGATCGCCCCCCAGAGGCCCAGGGAGTTCGTTGACGGTTTTCGACATCAAGGATGAGATGGCTATGAGTTTGAAGCGCAGCATGGGTAACACACAGAGCCCGAATTTCTTCGCTGAAATGGGTGAATTGATTGCACACAGCGGCCATGAGGCGTTTGCCGACCATATGCTGCATCTGGTCAGCAAATGGGTGCCGATCCACTTGGTGGACCTCAGTGAGTGGACCCTCGACGAGCTGCGCGATCGCGTGCTCGATATCAAGCTGCTCGGCAGCGCCGGCCAGAAGCAGGACTTGCCGCCGCCCCTGGCGGTGTGCCAGTTGGATGACCACCCGCTGCTACTGCAAATGCTCAGCATGCAGGACCCACTGCTGATCCAGATGAACGCCAGACCCAACAGCGCACACCCGCGCGGCACCTCGCACCAGTGCAACCTCGTGTCGCGCCAGGGTAACCGGCGCTGCGTGATTTCGTTCTACCGGCCGCCGACCCAGCGCGGGTTTTCCCTGGCCGAGTTGTCGTTTCTCAAGTGCCTGTCGGACACGCTGCTGCCGCTGATCGAACGCCACGCCCAGATCCTGCGCCAGGCGCCGCACGACCAGTCCGAGCCGGGCCATACACTGCTTGAGCAATCGCAATTGCAGCGTGAGTTCTATAAGCGCCTTTCTCTCGGAGACATCACCCTGTCGGCCCGCGAGCAGGAGGTGTGCCTCGGGCTGTTGACCGGCGGCACCGTGCCGCAGTTGGCGGAAAAACTCAGTGTTAAAAACAGCTCAATCGAGACCTACCTCAAGCGCGCCGCCGCCAAGCTGGGTGTGAGTGGCCGGCATGGTTTGGCCAAATGGATGGTAGGCGCTTGATGAAAAAACTCACCCTCACCGGCATGGTCTTCGTGCTGGGTGGCTGCTCGCTGATCCCCGAGTACCAGCGGCCCGAAGCACCGACGCCTGGCCAGTACCCCCAGAGCGGTGTGTATGCGCTGGCACAGGCCGGCACGCTGACGCCCTCCTCGGACTGGCAGCAGTTGTTCCATGACCCCGCACTGCAACAGCTGATCCGCGAGGCGCTGGTCAATAACCGTGACCTGCGGGTGGCGGCGCTGAACGTCGAGGCCTTCCAGGCGCAGTACCGCATCCAACGGGCCGATCTGTTCCCGGCGGTGTCCGCCACAGGTGCCGGCACCCGTCAGCGTGTGCCTGGGGCTGTGAACGGCACCGGTAAACCGGCGATTACGTCCACCTATTCCGCCACCCTCGGCATCAGCGCTTATGAGCTGGATTTTTTCGGCCGCGTGCGCAGCCTCAGCGAACAGGCGATGCTCACTTACCTGGGCACCGAAGAGGCACGGCGCAGTGCGCAATTGAGCCTGGTGGCCAACGTCGCCAATGCCTACCTCACCTGGCGCGCCGACCAGGAACTGCTGGCCCTGGCCCAGCAAACCCTGGCGGCCAACGACCACAGCCTGCACCTGACCAGCCGCAGCAAATCGGCGGGCAAAGCCTCGGCCCTGGACGTGGTGCAGGCGCGCACCAGCGTCGAAAGCACCCGCGCCAGCGTGGCACGCTATGAGCGCCAGGTTGCGCAAGACCTCAACAACCTGGCCCTGCTGGTGGGCGGCCCGGTGGACCAAACCCTGCCGTCCCGTCCTCTGGCGGATGACCTGGTAGCCCGTGTGCCCGCCGGGCTGCCGTCGGACCTGCTGCAACGCCGCCCGGATATCCTTCAGGCCGAATACCAGTTGCGCGCGGCCAACGCCAATATCGGCGCCGCCCGTGCGGCATTCTTCCCGTCGGTAAGCCTTACGGCCAACGCCGGCAGCACCAGCACCGAACTGTCGGGGCTGTTCAAGGGCGGCTCCGGCAGTTGGACCTTCCAGCCGCAAATCAACCTGCCGATCTTCAACGCCGGCAGCCTGCGCGCCAGCCTCGACTACGCCAAGCTGCAAAAAGACATCGGCGTGGCGCAGTATGAAAAGTCCATCCAGACCGCCTTCCAGGAAGTCGCCGACGGCCTGGCGGCCCGGCAGACCTTTACCGACCAACTCAACGCGCAACGGGACTTCGTCGCCGCCAACCAGGCGTATTACGACTTGGCCCAACACCGCTATCGTAGCGGCGTGGACAGCAACCTGACCTTCCTCGATGCCCAGCGCTCGCTGTTCAGCGCGCAACAGGCATTGATCGTGGACCGGCTGGCGCAGCTGGTGGCGGAGGTGAACCTTTATACCGCGCTGGGCGGTGCATGGGGTGATGGGGCGGTGCTGACGAGCCAGCGCTAGCGGAACTGCCGGGTGAGTGCTGTCGAGCGGGCCTACAGTGGTGAGCAGGCTTGCTGTGGTGAGCAGACTTTATTGTGGTGAGAAGGCCTACTGTGGTGAGCAGACTTATTGTGGTGGGCAGGCCTACTGCGGTGAGCAGACTTATTGTGGTGAGCAGGCTTGCCCTGCGCTGGGCTGCGAAGCGGCCCCAATACTGAGGAATGCCGCTTCCCAGACACTCCGCGGTGATGGGTTTTGGGGCTGCTGCGCAGCCCAGCGCAGGGCAAGCCTGCTCACTACGAAAGCCCGCTCACAACGATGATCGAGAAGCCCTACTTCAGCGTAATCACCGCCTCCGCCTCGACCTCGATCAACCATTGCGGCAACGACAAGCCGCTGACGATAATCCACGAAGAAGGCGGCGGGTTATGGGGAAAGCGCTCACGCAAGGCCTCAGCTATCGGCTCCTGCTGATCACGTGCGGACTCGACGATATATAGCCGCAGCATCACCACATGGGACAGATCACCACCGACCTCGGCCAAGATCTTTTCGATATTGTCCAGCGAGGTAGCAACTTGCTCGGCCATGCCTGGGCCGACCGTACGCTCCTGGGCATCCACCCCGACTTGGCCTGAAAGCAGAATGCGCCGGCCAACGGGAACCTCAATTGCCTGGCTGAAGCCATATTGCAGAGAGTTGAATACGCTTGCGGGATTGATGACATTGCGTTGCATAACGGGTCCTTGTTGTTAGTTGGAGCGTAAGGCTGACTCAAACAGTTTCATGTCTCAATAAGCGATACATCTGCCAGGCAGCAAAGCCAATGAGACAAACACCGCTCGTTCGGTTAAGCAGAGTAAAGTCCGGGTTTTCGACACGCATTCTTCTGATCGTCGCCCCACCCAGCGCGTACAGCAGCTGCGCTGAAAATGACTCCAAAAGAAAACCCGGCAAATGAAAATACCACCCAATGCCATCCAGTTGCGCACAGCTGGCAATCACACAAGAAGAAGTGGCCGCGATGGTGAGTGGGCTTGTGGTGATGAGCAGGCTCTTTGTGGTGAGCAGGCTTGCCCTGCGCCGGGCTGCGAAGCGGCCCCAGTACTGAGGAATGCCGTTTGCCAGACACTCCGCGGTGATGGGTTTTGGGGCTGCTGCGCAGGGCAAGCCTGCTCATCCCAAAGAGCCCGCTTGCCACAACACAATGTGTGCACTCGCGACGCTAGGGACTGGAGATCGTAATCGCCATCGGGACTTCACTGCTATCATCCAGCCATTACTCCCCACATGGACGTCACTATGCGCCTGATCGCAGCTCCCGCACTTGCCCTGGCCCTTACCGGCTGCAGCATCACGCAAACCGTCACCCCAGTTTCCCTGTCCACCACCCAGTCCCCGGAGATCTGCACGATCCCCGCAGAAGGCCTGCGCGAAGGATTCAACACCACCTACACCGCGCAACTGCGCAGCAAGGGTTTTCACACCCGTGAATTGCCGCCCGGGAGCCCGCCTGCCAGCTGTGCTTTGTCGACCACCTACATTGGCAAATGGAGCTGGGACATGGCGCTGTACATGAGCTTTGCCCAGATCCAGGTGTTCGAGAACGGCCGCCAGGTCGGCCAGGCGCTGTACGACTCGACTTCAGGTGGCGCGCGGATGGGCAAGTTTATCGACGCACAGAACAAGATCATCGAGATGACCAACCAGCTGTTCCCGGAAGTGGTCTACGGTACGACCCGGCCTGACCTTCCCTCAGTGCCAGACTGAATTAAACCGACAAGCACCTGAAGCTCTACGTCTTAAAAGTCTGGGATATTGAAGTCCAGCTCGACCTCGTACGCACGTCCCACGCGTGGTCTTGTTTTAAACCACAGCTTTCCGCTGATCGGTTTTTCAGGGTACGCGCTTTTCAACTCAACCCAACCCTCAATCCCTTCGTAATCTGTGGTGACACCGGTGTCTCGGATAAAAGTCATGTAAAGCAACGTCAGCGTCACAGGGTTTACGCCGATACTATAGGTGCCGCTGGGAGCGCTCTCAGGAGTGAGTGCCAGTCCAATGAGCGATGTCCGACCAGGGCTTTCCAGATCATCCACTGTGCCACGGAGACTCAACGTCCCATTTTGGTTGTCACGGTAGATCCATGTCGCCTTAAAGGGATACGTTTGATCATCGCTCAGGCTGACGACCTTGCCGTTCATGGTACCGGTGGCCGTCCCTTTATTAGACTTATACAGTTCGATGTCTTCAAACATGTTGATCTCCCGCTCCACTATCAATGTGAGGTCGCCGCGCGTTCAACCGGTATTGAAGTGGAATAAACGTGAGTTGTAACCTGTGACTTATGACAGGTTTAAACACGCGTTTCTTATTACCTGTGGTCATTAGTGCAGGGTTCACTTCGACCAGAACGGCACGCGCGCTACCACCCCCCCATCGCCAGACTGAACGGCGAAAACTGCTCAAACTCCCAACGCAACGCCAACGCCGCCGGGCGCCTTACCACGTGTTCCACGGTCACCGTCCACAACCGCTGCGCGCCTTCAAACGCTGCCACTTCGGGACCGCTGAGGATCAGCGAGGTGCTTCCGGCAATCTGCAATACGTCGCCCGAGTCAAAGTCGATGAACAGCAGACCCGCCACCGGGTTGGCTGCCAGGTTGCCCAGGGTGTTGAAGAACAGGTTGCCGGCGAAGTCCGGGATGGTCAGCACGTTGCCGTCGACGCGCACAAAGCCGGTGTTGCCGCCGCGATGGGACACGTCCACCGAACGTTCGCCTTCAGCGTCCACATAGCTGGCGACGAAGAAGGTGTCGGCGTTGCGGATCATCGCTTGGGCGCCAGCGTCGAGGCTGCTGGAGCGCTCGGCCACGGTGCCGGGTTTGCGTGCGATACCGTCCACCGGCCGCAGTTGGATGTATTTGGGGCAGTTGCCGAAGGTATGCACCACGTCCACCGAAAAACCTTCGTTATCGAGGGCGCCGATGCGGCCGTTCATGCGGTTGCGGCGGCGGGTGTTGAGGTCGATGCCCAGCAGCCCCACGGACGCTCCTTGCCGCACGGCATTGCGAGCGGGGTCGCTGGTATTGGGCAGACTGTCGATCTGCAGGGTCTGCGGCTCGGGCGAATGGGCGAAACCCGGTGCGCCCTCAACCATCGTCGCCCACGGAATGCCCTGTTCGTCCACCACACCCAGCAACAGGTATGGCAGCAAAGGGTAGAAATCCCGGTGCTGCTCAGGCAAGTGATCACGAATTACTTTGGGCCCGACCACAGCCATGCGCTCAGCGACGCCGGCGCTTTCCTGCATCTGCCGTTCGCCGGCATGCCAGGGGGATAGTTCGATTGGATTCATGGCGATGACCTCCCGTTAGATGCTGCGATGCTGCGCCCTGCCCGCCAACAGAGGGAATAACCACCCCAGACAATCCACTGTTACGCCAACTGAAATGCTGGGTGTTCCCGCAACGCCGCCACGCAATGGTCGACAAAACTGCGCACACGCATCGGCGCGTTGCGGCCCTCGCGATACACCACATTGACTGGCAGCGGCGGCCCTTCATAGGCCGGCAAGATCCGGCGCAATTGCCCGCTGCCCAACGGCCCGTGCAGCGGGTAGCTCAGGCAACGCACCACGCCCGCCCCCTGCACGGCGGCATTGATTGCGCCTTGTACCGTGGAGCAACTCAACCGCGCACGCGCCTTGAGCAAATAGCCTGGGAAATCCCAATGCACGTGCTCGGCACTGGCGATCAGCCGATGCTGCTTGAGCTCGCTCGGGTGCCGGGGCTCGCCGTGGGTGGCGAGATAATCGGGGCTGGCGCAAAGGAGTTGCCGCACCCGCCCGAGCGGCCGCGCGATCAATGACGAGCTGGGCAGCTCGCCCACCAGGATCGCCACGTCCAGGCCCTCCTCATGCAGGTTGGGGTCATAGTCGTGATAACGCGCCACTACGCGCATGTCGGGGTACCGCTCCAGATAGTCGGCCAACACCGGCGCCATCAGGTAACGGCTGAACAACAGCGGCAAGAAAACCCGCAGATTGCCCTGAGCCTGCACATGCGCGCCCTTGGCCGAGGCTTCGGCGGCGTCCACGCTGGCCAGCAGTTGCAGGCAGTCGGCCAGGTAGGCGCTGCCGGCGTCCGTAAGGCTCACGCCTTGGGTGCTGCGTTGCAGCAACGTCACGTGCAGGCGTGCTTCCAACCGCGCAATGGCACGTACCAAGGTCGGGCCGGAGACGCACGCACGGCGCGCCGCCGAGGCCAGGCTCGGTTGTCCGGCCATGGCGGCGAACAGTTGCATATCGCGAAAGCGCTCCATCAGCCGTGCCGTTGGAGCGCGGCGTCCTGGCCCAGGCGCTGGCTGAGAAAATCCACAAACGTACTGACCTTGGCCGGCACGCGCCCGCTGCTCTGGAACACCACCTGGATCGGCAGCGGCGCCGGTTCAAAAGCCTCCAGCACAATCTCCAGTTCATCGGCCGCCACCGCTGCCGCGACTTGATACGACAGCACACGGGTCATGCCCCAGCCCAGGCGCGCCAGGTTGATCGCCGCGTTGTTCGCCGAGACCACCAGGCGTGGTTCGATGGGTACCGTCAGCGGCTGGCCGGCGTCGACAAACGCCCACTCACTGACCAAATGGCTTGAGGATAGGCCGATGATTTGCGCTGCGCGCAATTGCTCGGGGTGCAGCGGGCGACCGTGCTGGTCGAGATAACCAGGCGACGCGCACACCACACGGCGCACCTCGCCCACCTTGATCGCCTGTTGCCCCGGTTCATGCAGATGGCCGATACGCACAGCCACATCAATCCCTTCGTCGACCATGTTGACCACCCGATCCACCAGCAAGGCATTGATGTTCACCTGGGGAAAGCGGTCGAGATAGTCACCCAGCACCGGCGCCACATACAGCTCGCCAAACAGCACCGGTGCGGTCACCGTAAGGTGGCCACAGGGGATCGAATAACTGCCCGCCGCCGCTTCTTCGGCTTCGTCCAACTCGGCGAGGATGCGCCGGCAATCTGCGAGGTAACGCTGGCCGGCTTCGGTCAGGTGCAAGCTGCGCGTAGTGCGCGCCAGCAGCTGGGTGCCGATGCGTTGTTCCATGGCCGCGATGGCGCGGGTCACGCTGGGCGGCGAGGTGTTCAGCCGGCGCGCCGCGGCAGCGAAACCCTCCTCCTCGGCCACCGCCAGGAACACCTGCATTTCGTGAAATCGGTCCATCGATGCGCCTCAGGAAGGTTACTGTGATTGCAAACCTACCGCCGTACGCGGCATGCCCACAAAACCTGGCAGGGCCTCAATACTGGCAAGCCAGGCGCGCACCTTAGGGTAGTCGACCAGCGACACATTACCTTCCGGCGCATGGGCTACGTAGGTGTAGAACGCGATATCTGCAATGCTCGGCTGCTCGCCAGCCAGGAAGCGGGTTTCGCTCAGTTGCTGTTCCACCATTTCCAACAAGGCATGGGCGCGACTGATGGCGGCCGCCGCGTCCACGTCGGCGCCAAATACCGTGGCCAACCGTGCAGTTGCGGGCCCGGCATGCAGCTGCCCGGCAGCCGCCGACAACCAACGCTGTACACGCGCCTGCCCCACCGGATCGCTTGGCAGCCAGTGGCCGTTGCCGTATTTCGTGGCGAGGTAGACCAGGATCGCGTTGGAGTCCGCCAGCACCGTGCCGTTATCGTCAATCGCCGGCACCTGGCCGAAGCGATTGATCGTCGCTGTGAAATCAGCGGATTTATGGGCGCCTTGCTTGAGGTCCACCAGGATGAATTCGGTAGGCAGCCCCAGCAGGGACAGCATCAGCTCGGCCCGATGGGAATGGCCGGACAGTGGAAAACCATAGAGTTTGATCGCAGGCTGGGACATGTAAGGCTCCAAAAGGTGGGGGTTCCGACACCTGAGATGTTCCACCGCTGCGTCGATCAATGGAATCACCAGGTTTTACAATCCAGCATTTCACCGGGTGAAACAATCACTCGCCAAACAGTTCGACGATCAGCGTAAACAGCGTGGTCTTCACTGCGCTGTCCAACTCGGTCCAAGCCAACCCCGTGCTGGCCTGAAACGCTCCCAATACCAGCGGCCGCGACACGCAGTTGGCTGGCAACGCCCGCGCAGCCTGCTGCGGCAAAACGCCGACGCCCAACCCGGCACAGACCAGCGCGAGCATGGTGGTGAACTCGCCCAGCTCGGACGCGATCTGCAGCGGGATGCCCACGGCCTGGATAAATTCGTCGTAGAACCCCGGCGCATAGCGCCGCGCGAGGATGTACACCGGCACGTCGAGCAGATCGCCGGGCTGGATCGAATCCTGTGCGGCCAACGGATGATCCATCGGCAAGGCCACACAGAACGGCTCGCGCAACACCACACGGGTCTGCACACCGGGGTAGGCGGCGGGCAGGCGCATCAAGCCGAAATCGAGGCGGCCATGCTTCAACGCGGCGGCTTGATCGGGGCCGGGCATGTCCTTGAGTTCCAGCTCGATACGCGGGTAGCGCTGATGCACCGCGCGGATCAACTCGGGCAACAGTTGCGGCAATACCGACGACACAAAGCCCAGCCGCACTCGGCCGATTTCCCCCCGGTTGGAGGCCCGCGCCGCCTCCGCCGCCCGCGCGGCCTGGTGCAGGGTCGCCTGGGCTTCCGGCAGGAACACCCGGCCGGCATCGGTCAACGTCACCGAGTGCCGATTGCGGTCCAGTAGACGTACGCCCAAGCCACTTTCGAGTTGCTTGATCTGCATGCTCAGCGCCGGTTGCACAATCGACAACTGCCCCGCCGCCCGGCCGAAATGCAGCTCCTGGGCCAGTACCACAAAGGCGCGCAAGTGCTTGAGTTCCATCCAGCCCTCCTGGTTATCACGGATATTGATCAGCCGATCATAAATGAACATTGGACCTGCGCCCTACACCGAGGTGAAGTTAAGCCCATCAGACAGCGTTTTGATTATCACAAGCGCGCGCGGAGAAATATGCCCATGCAAAGCGTTCTAGACACCTTTCGCCTCGACGGCCGGCTGGCGCTGGTCACCGGTTCCAGTGCTGGTATCGGCCTGGCCATCGCCCGTGGCCTGGCCCAAGCGGGCGCACGGGTGGTGCTCAACGGGCGTAACCGCAGCACATTGCGTGACGCCGCCGCCCTGCTGACCCTCGAAGGCCTGGAGGTGCACACCCAGGCCTTCGACGTGACCGACAGCGCAGCAATCCAGGACGGGGTGGCAACGATCGAGGAACGCTTCGGCCCCTTGGACATCCTGGTGAACAACGCCGGTATGCAACGCCGTGGGCCGCTGGAAGACTACAGCGAGCAGCACTGGCGCGAACTGATCAGCACCAACCTCGACAGCGCCTTCCTGGTGGGTCAGGCCGTGGCGCGGGCGATGATTCCGCGCAAACGGGGGCGCATCATCAATATCTGTTCGGTGCAAAGTGAATTGGGCCGCCCGGGCATCGCGCCGTATGCGGCGAGTAAAGGCGCGTTGAAGATGTTGACCAAGGGCATGGCCATCGACTGGGGCCCGCACGGGCTGACGGTCAACGGTATCGGCCCCGGTTACTTCAAGACCGAGTTGAACGCCAACCTGGTGGCCAACCCCGAATTCAGCGACTGGCTGGTGCAGCGCACACCGAGCCGCCGCTGGGGCGACGTCGCCGAGTTGGCCGGTGCGGCGGTGTTTCTGGCCAGCGATGCCGCAAGTTTCGTCAACGGTCATATCCTGTATGTCGACGGTGGCATCACCGCGTCGCTGTAACCCTGGAGAACCTTATGCACGCCATTGTCTGCCACGCCTCAAAAGACCTGCGGGTGAGCCCCCAGGACGAACCCCCTGCTCTGGGGCCCGAGCAACTGCGTGTACGCATCGCCCGCGGCGGTATCTGCGGCTCGGACTTGCACTATTACCAGCACGGCGGCTTCGGCACTGTGCGCCTGCGCGAGCCGATGGTGCTCGGCCATGAAGTATCGGCAGTGATCGACGCCGTGGGCTCGGACGCCGGCCTGTTCAAGGTCGGCCAGCGCATTGCCGTATCGCCGTCACGCCCGTGCGGCGCTTGCCGCTATTGCCATCAAGGCCTGCCCAACCATTGCCTGAACATGCGCTTCTACGGCAGCGCGATGCCCTTTCCGCATATCCAGGGCGCGTTTCGCCAGAGCCTGGTGATCGAGACGCATCAGGCACATGTGCTGGCCGATCACGTCAGCCTCGCCGAAGGTGCGCTGGCCGAGCCGTTGTCGGTCGGGCTGCATGCGATCCAACGGGCCGGCGCGGTGTTCGGCAAGCGCGTACTGGTGACCGGTTGCGGCCCCATCGGCAACCTGCTGATCGGCAGCCTGCGCGCCGCCGGTGCCGCTGAAATCGTCGCTGTGGACCTGTCCGCCAGCGCACTGGCCTGCGCGGAAAAAATGGGCGCCACGCGCACCCATAACATCGCCGACGGCATCGATGCGCTCAAACGCTACACCGCCGAGAAGGGTTACTTCGAGGTGATGTTCGAAGTCTCCGGCAGTGCCCAAGCCCTGCGTAACGGCCTGGACTGCATCGCCCCGCGCGGCGTGCTGGTCACTGTCGGGTTGGGCGGTGAAGTGTCGCTGCCGCTGAACCTGCTGGTCAGCCGCGAGATCGACCTGCGCGGCACCTTCCGCTTCCACAGTGAGTTTGCCCAGGCGGTGGACTTGCTCAATCGCCAGGTCATTGATGTACGGCCGGTGATCTCCCATACGGTGCCGTTCGAGCAAGCCGTGCAGGCGTTTGAACTGGCAGCGGACAAGACCCAGGCGATGAAGGTGGTGCTCGATTTTGGTGTGGCGGAGGTGGATTGAAGCGGTGGGCCAGATAACCTGAGGTTGCCTGATCGACCGCCATCGCCGGCAAGCTGGCTCCCACAGGGGCTGGTTTGTCAGCGCTCTTCCAGTCGCTCGCGCAAAAAGCGGTGGCCCACCAAAAACAACCGCCGATAGGTAAGCAACACCGCCCCTACCGTGCCCAACGCCGATGACGCGGCGATCAAGAACATGATCACGATTTGATACCGCACCGCGTCCACAGGGCTCTCTCCGGCCAGCACTTGGCCGGTCATCATGCCGGGCAGACTGACGATGCCGACCACGGTCATCTGGTTCAGCGTGGGGATCATCCCGGCGCGCACGGCCTGGCGAATGGCTTCCTGGGCGGCTTCCCAGCGTGAGCCGCCGAGGGCCAGGATCATTTCGATGGTGTTGCGGCCCGAGGTAAGTTCCTGGGTCATGCGCTCAATCCCTAAGGACACGCCGGTCAAGGTGTTGCCGAGGATCATGCCAAGGATCGGGATCGCGTATTGCGGCTCGTACCATGGGTGAATGCGGATCACCGCAAACAAGCCCACCGCCGTCACCAGCCACGAACTGCCCCACACCGACAGAATGCTGTCGACCCGCTGCCCCCGATACGTACGCCGCCCACGTCCCGCCGCCGAAAGCCCGGCGATCAGGGTCATGGCGCACATCAGCGGCAGCACCACGTACCAATAGGCGAATTCAAACACCCAGCCCAGCAGGTAACCGATGGCCAGCAGTTGCACCACGGTGCGCACCGCCGCCCATAACAACTGGCGTCCAAGGCCCAGGCGCAGCAGCAACGACAGCGCGCCGTTGACCAGGATCAGCGACGCGGCAATGCCCATGTCCAGGGCGGTGAGGTTTTGATAATTCATGGTTGGGTCGCTCCGCTGAGGACACCGGCACTCATGTGCAAGTGGATGTCACTCATGCGCTGTGCCTGATCCAGATCGTGGGATACCCAGATATAGGCGCGGGCCTTGTTACCGGCGAACCAGGCGTCGATCAGCGCTTCCACGTCACGGGATGACGCAGGGTCGAGGGCGGCGGTTGGCTCGTCGAGCAACAGCACTTCGGGGTTCAGTTGCAGTGTACGGATCAGCGAGACCACCTGGGACTCACCGCCCGACAGGTCCAACGCGTTCTTGGTCAAAAAATCCGCCGCCTTGCCGGCATGCCCCAACAAGGTCGTCACCACGTCCTGGTCAAAGCGGCGTTGGTGCAGCGTCTTGAGACTGAACGGGAACCTGAGGTTGTCCTCCACCGTGCCTTCGAGCAACGCCGGGCGTTGAGACAGGTAGCTGATATGGCTGCGGTAATGGGGGATCTGCGCGTTGACGATCGGCTGGTTATTCCACAGCACTTGCCCGGAACTCGGCGTATCGAGCAAAGCCAGCGCACGCAGGAAGACGCTTTTTCCAGAGCCCGATGAGCCGGTGATGGAGACGCGGTCGGCGCGCTTCAAGGTGAAATCCGTGGGTTGCAGCAAAGCCACCTGGCGACGCTCGTCGATACGCGTGAGGGCGCGGGTTTCTATCAGGGCGCTCATGGACGCGGTATTCCTCTTAAAACCTGTTGGGCGCAATGGTGAAGCAGGCGCAGGAAGTTTTCATGAAAAAATTCAAACTATCGCCACCCACGTTGTTCAGAAACTCAGGTTCAACGTTAAGTAGGAGACGACATGCAATACCGACAACTGGGCCATTCGGGCCTGCTGGTATCCGAAATCATCCTCGGCACCGTGCCCTTTGGCGGTCGCGCCGAGTTTGAAAAGTGCGGATCGGTGGACGTGCCCCAGGCCAAGCGCATGTTCGATATCGCATTCGATGCCGGGGTCAATATGGTCGACACCGCCGACCTCTATTCCCACGGTCTGGCCGAAGAAGTGGTCGGCAAGGCCCTGGGTGACAAACGCAACGATATCCTGCTGGCCACCAAGGGCCGCAGCCCGGTAGACAGCAACCCGAACAACTCCGGCTCCTCGCGCTACCACCTGATTCGCGCCTGCGAAGCCAGCTTGAAGCGCCTCGGTACCGACCACATCGATCTCTACCAATTGCACAACTGGGACGGCATGACGCCCATCGAGGAAACCCTCGAAGCCCTGCGGCTGTTGGTGGGCTCGGGGAAAATCCGTTACTTCGGCACCAGCAACTTCACCGCCTGGCAGATGATGAAAACCCTGGGCAAGGCCGAACTGCACGGCATGCTCAAGCCGATCACCCAACAGATCTACTACACCCCGGAATCCCGCGAGGCCGAGTACGAGTTGCTGCCGTTGGCCCTGGATCAGAACGTCGGCACTCTGGTGTGGGGGCCAATGGGCGAAGGCCTGCTCACCGGCTCCACGCGCCGTGGGCAAAAGCCGCCGGCCAATACCCGCCAGGGCAGCGACTGGCCGGAACCCTACGTGCATGACCAGGAGCGTGCGCTGGACATCATCGAAACCCTCGCCGCCGTGGGTGATGAACACGGCGTGTCGGTGGCGCGCACTTGCCTGGCGTGGCTCAAGGATCGTCCGGGGATTACCTCGCTGATTGTCGGTGCCCGCACTGAAGCGCATCTGCGCGACAACCTGGCGGCCACCGAACTGAAACTCACCGACGAACAGTCCTCGCGTATCGAAGCGGTGACACGGCGCCAACCGTTGTATCCGTACTGGCATCGTTTTACGGCCGGCATTGATCGCTTTGATCCGGCGGAGCAGCCGTTCCTCGCCGAGCATCAGAAAACCATGGATGCACGCAAAGACAAGTAACCCCTGACCCCCTCAACGCCTGGGCGACAGCCCCACTGCGCACGCCACCAAGGCCGGGTCACCCTGGAAGCGCGCCGATGCTGGATTGGGGCTGTCAGCAACGCGCAAGGTCGGCCGCTTACCCACGCGTATGCGAGGGGCAGGATCGACGATCCCCATGCAATGCTGCAGCGCGATAAAGTCCGGCAAGTGCGGCACTGAGAGGTGCAAGGTCGGCTGATTGCCCGCTACCAGCACATGCGGTGTGCATTGCCCATCGTAAATCAGCGTGTGGCGAATCAACGGGTTGGCGTGGCAGTACTCCAGCAGGTTCTCCTGCGGCGAACTCACCAATGCGCTGTTGATGATCAACAGGTCGAATGCCACGCCCCCCGAACGCGTCAGCACCCGCAACTCATCGAACGAGCTCAAGGGCGCGATGCGGTGATAGCCCATCAGATTGAGCATCTTCTCAATCCTGATCCGCTGCTGAAGGTCAGCATCGGCAATCAAGAGGCGGAGCGTTTTAGTGGACATAGGGTAACCCTGACAGTTGGGCAGCAACGTCGATCATTCAACGGTGCACACGGTAACCGTCAGCAGGAGCGCATGACTTTAAGACGATTCTTAAACCTTATCGGGGGCGCATACCTGATTTGCAATCGAGCGCCACACTGCCTATATTTCCCGCCTGGCGCTCTCTACGCCACCTTCCGCGGAAAGGGCTGCGCCCAAGACACTCAAGCTTCACCTCATTTCTACGACTCCCAACCTTAAAGCGGAAAAGGTCTGTGCAAGGAGATCGTATGTCGCAACGCCCCCTATCTTCCAACACCGATGGCCGTCTCAACCTTGAGCAGCAGCGCAAGCGCGCCAAGGAACTGTTGCGGCACCTGAAAAGCCAAGACCCGGCTGCCACACTGTCCCAGGCCCAATGGCAGGTGGCCAAACAACTGGGTTTCAGCAGTTGGCCCAAGCTCAAGGCTCATATCGACGCCATCGACTTCGCCGCCCGCCATCCCGACTTTGCAGCCAGCGATGAAGCGCGCACCACCCACTGGCGCTGCGGCAATGACATCGCCCATAGCCTGCAGGTGGCGGGGTTCAAGGGCCGGTTCCACATGCTCAGCGACCCGCTGTGCATGGGTCCGGTGCGTGATCTGCCCAGCCCGGCATTTCGTGCGATGCGCAGTGCCTTTATCAGCCAAGCCTTTGCCATCAATGAGACGGATGCAGCGCGCCGTGTCGACGATGAATACAACCACCTCGAAACCCTGGCCAGCGCCGAACACAGCGTGTTGTGGTGCGAGGCAGATGCCTATGACCAGTTGTTCCTGATCCGCGCCTTGGCCGGTCTTGAACAAGCACCGGGCAAACTGGAGCTGATCGAGGTGGACCGCATTCCCGGCGTCGAGCGCTTTATCGGCATCGGCCAACTGGCGCCGGACGTGCTCGCCTGGCTCTGGCCGCAGCGCAGACTGATCGGCGACGAGGCCGTGCAACTGGCCAAACGCGCCTGGGCAGCCTATTGCGACAGTTCACCCATGGCATGGGCAGCGTTGGCCCACGGCAAACACCCCGCCCTGCCCTTGCTTGCCCCGGCGCTGTTGCGCCAGTTGCAGGAATTGCCGGGAGCACACGATGGTCTGTCGCTGACCGAGCGCCTGTCCCTCACCTACCTCGCCGAAGCTGGGCCGTTGCCGTTCGGTCGCGTGTTCGCCGAATTGATGGCCAAGCGCGACCCGCTGCCGTCCATGGGGGACATGATGTTTCAGGTGCTGCTGCGGCCATTGATCGATGGCGACAAGCCGTTGCTGACCGAGACAGACCCACAAAAACCATGGCCGCAACGCATGTTGGCGCTGACCCCCTTGGGGCAGGACGTGCTCCATGGCCGAGCCCATTGGCCCGACCATGCAACGCATGAGCGCTGGGTCGGCGGCGTGCGTATCACACCTGGCCAGCCGCACTGGATGATTGATGAGGATCTGAACCCTGTCTGGAGCACCCAGTAAAAAAGCCCGCCGTGCATCACACACGGCGGGCTTTTTTGTGACCGATTACCCTTAAGGCAACGGCTCGAACTTCAACGCGCTCAAAGGCTGCACCTTGTCCTCGCGCACCATCTTGTACTCGGTGTTCGGGCCGATCCAGCGCTCCCAGATCGCGTCGATCTCCCCGGCCTTTTCCATCGCCATCAGCGACTCATTGACCTTGGCCAAAAACGCCGGCTCGTCGCGGCGCATACCGGCACCAATCGGCTCCAAGGCCATCGGTTCTTTGGCAATCGCCAGTTCCACACCACCGGCCTTGGCCTGATTGACCAGCTTCAGGGCGGTCATGGTGTTGGTCACCAGGCCCACGACCTTGTTCTGTTGCAGGGCCATGTAGGCCGAGCCAGTGTCCTGGAAGGTCACCGGGGTGGCGCCAGCAAGGCGGATCGACTGTTCGGAGGTCGAGCCCTTGGTGGAGCTGATGCGCTTGTCCTTGAAGAAGCTTTTCGGCTGGTCGGCATTCGCCGCGCGCACCACCAGGGTTTCCTTGGCGATGTAGTAAGGGTCGCTGAACTGGATCTGGTCGGCGCGGGTCTTGGTGTAGGCCAGGTTGGCGAAGATCACATCGACACGGCCCATTTTCACTTCAGGAATACGCGCTTCAACCGACAGTGGCTTGAGTTCCAGGGCTACGCCGAGTGTCTTGGCCAGGGCTTTGCAGAGGTCGACGTCCATGCCGACCAGCTCGCGGGTTTTCGGGTCCGGTGCGGAAAATGGCGGGACGTCGGCGTACACCCCACAGCTCAAGGATTGCTTGGCCATGATGTCGCTCAATTGGTCGGCCTGTGCGACCGCGATTGCCAGTGGCCCCAACGCCAGCGCAGTAAACAGATGCTTCATACCCATGGGAAATCTCCAGAAAGTTGGACCAGCAAAATGGCAGAGGGAGCAAAACCGCCGCAGCTCAATGGGCCCGCAGGTCGGCGATGAAACGTTGCGCTCGCGGGTGCGAGGGCTGGGTGAAGAAGGCCTCGGGGCTGCTCTTTTCCAGAATCTGCCCCGCATCCATAAACCAGATGGTGTCGGCCACTTCGCGGGCGAAATTCATCTCGTGGGTCACGCACATCATGGTCATGCCGTCCTTGGCCAAGCCCTTCATCACGCTCAGCACTTCGCCGACCATTTCCGGGTCGAGGGCACTGGTGGGCTCGTCGAATAGCATCACCGGCGGCTCCATCGCCAGTGCGCGGGCGATTGCCACGCGCTGCTGTTGCCCGCCGGACAACTGCGCCGGGTAGGCACCGGCCTTGTGGGCCAGGCCGACACGGTCGAGCAGCTCCATGGCTTTTTGCTTGGCCGCCGCGCCCTTGAGGTTGCGCAGTTTGTTGGGGGCCAGGGTGATGTTTTCCAGCACCGACAGGTGCGGGAACAGGTTGAAGCTCTGGAACACAAACCCCACGCGGCTACGCAGGCGTTTGATCTGCGCGTCAGTGCCGTGCACGTCCTGGCCGTCGAACAGGATCTGGCCGGCCTGGATGTCTTCCAAGCGATTGACCGTGCGAATCAAGGTGGATTTGCCCGACCCCGAAGGGCCGCACAGCACCACCACTTCGCCGGGTTGCACTTCGGCCGTGATGTCAGTGAGCGCCTGGTACTCGCCGTACCATTTATTGATTTTCGAAAACATGATCATTGGATGCATGAGCGCAGCCCTCTTCAATTATCGGTGGCCAGCAACGGTTGGCCAGGCAGGGTTTGCCCTCCGTCGCCCAGGCGCTTGCGCGCAATGCGCTGTTCCACATAACCGGCCAGGCGGGTCAGGCCGAAACACAGCAGGTAGTAGATGATCGCCAGGATGAAAAACACCTGGAACGGCTTGGTCAGCAGTTGGTTGTTGACTTGGTTGGCGGCAAACGTCACCTCCTGCACGTTGATCACGTAGCCCAGTGAGGTCTCCTTGATGATCGAAATGAACTGGCTGATCAGGCTCGGCAACGCGTTGTACAGTGCCTGGGGCAGGATCACCCAGAGCGTGGTGCGCACGTAGCCCAGGCCGAGGGCGCGGGAAGCTTCGTATTGCCCACTCGGCAAGGCCTGGATGCCGCCGCGAATGATTTCGCACAGGTAGGCGCTCTGGTAGATAACCAGGGTGCAGAGCATGGTCATGAAGCCGGTGATGTTATGGCCGATCAGCAACGGCACCAGGAAGTACGTCCAAAAGATCACCATCAGCAACGGAATACCGCGCAGCACGTAGACCCACACCGTGGCGACCCAGTACAAACCTTTCCACGGCGATACCCGCGCCAGCGCCAGCAGCAAGCCGAACGGGAACGCCAACAGCAATGCCAGCGCGGCCAGGATCAGGGTGCTCGCCAGGCCACCCAATGGGCCATGGGGGTATTGACCGATGAGGAACAACGTCCAGTTGTTCTGCAGGATTTCAACGATATCGAACATCGCCATCTACCTCGCCAGGGCTTTGCTGAAGTGCCGAGCGAGCAACGCCCCGGCGCCCATCAGCAGCAGTGAAAACACCAGGTAGAACACCGTGGCCACCAGGTACGACTCGAAGGTGCGGAACGTATAGTTCTCCACTTCGCGGCTGGCGTAGGTCAGTTCCATCACGCCAATCGCCATGGCCAGGCTGGTGTTCTTGAACAACAACACGGTGTGGTTGATCAAGGACGGAAGGCAGTTGCGCACCCCCTGGGGCAGGATCACGTAGCGCATCGAGCGCACGTAGCCCAATCCCAGGGCTCTGGACGCTTCGGTCTGCCCGGCCGGAATGGCGCGCAGGCCGCTGCGCATGTCTTCACAGAAATAAGCGGCCTGGCACAAGCCCAGGGCGATCACCGAAAACAGGTATTCGGTGTTGTGGTTGGCCAGCCACAGTTGCGCGGACTCGCTGAGCAACGTGGGCACGCCGAAGTACCACAGCATCAGTTGCACCAGGGTCGGCACATTGCGGTGGTAGGACACGTACCCCGCCACCAGACGGTCGGCCAGCTTGTTGCCGGTCAGGCGCATCGTAACCAGCGTCAGCGCCAGCACCATCGCCAGCAGCCAGGCGAACAACGCCAGCTGCAAGGTCATTTCGATGCCCTTGACGATCAGCTCGGCATACTCGCCTTGCAGAATCGCGGCCAAATCGAAGTCTTGCTTCATGGTCAATCCCTATCGGCATTGGGCTAGGGCAGAAATCAAAGTCACCCGGCGTGGCCGTGGCGCGGTGCAGCAATGACGGATTGATCCGTTCTGTTTTAGAGGGCTGGTTTCAGCCCTGATAATCCTGAGGTCGCGCGGTAGAAAGCCCGCCCGGCACTTGCAGGGTGGGGGTGATTTCCATATGCCCGACGTTGACGGCAATCGGCGCGGCAATCGCGAAGGCAATGGCGTTGGCGATGTCTTCGGCCTGGGGCAATTCAAAACCTTCGACGAAGCGTTTGTAGGTCTCCTCGGAGTCGCCATGCACATGGGCAAAGATGTCCGTGGCCACTCGGCCTGGGCAGATCTCGGTAACCCGCACGCGCTTGCCGAAGGCATCAATGCGCAATTGACGCGAGAGCATGCTCACCGCGGCCTTGGTCGCGTGGTAGGTAGAGTTGCCGCCAAAGTTGTAGGCCGCTGCAATCGAGCTGATGTTGATGATGTGCCCGCAGTCGCGCTCGACCATCCCCGGCAACGCCAGGCGCGCCAGGTGCAACACCGCGCGAAGGTTGACGTCGATCAGCAGGTCGATACCGTCGGCATCGGCCTTGAGCAAGGAGCCGGGTTTATCGACACCGGCGTTGTTGACCAGGATGTCGAAGGTGTTTTCGGCGAACAACCGAGTCAGGCCGGCAATATCGGTCACGTCGATAGCGTGGGGAATGCAGCCGGTCTTTGCCGCCAGTGCCTGCAACTTGTCGGCACTGCGGGCCAGGGCATGCACCTGCACGCCTTCCTGGCACAGACGCTCCACAACGGCGGCACCGATGCCCGATGAGGCGCCGGTGACCAGTGCGGTTTTGTAGTCGGAAAATGGCATGGGGTGTTCCTTGTGTCGCGGGTTATGGTTCGACTCTATCCAGCCTTCAGGCGCTGGACCAAGACGCGATGATTGTGTGGCGATAAGGCCTGCTTATGACGCCGCCAGCAGCTGGGAAATCGGGGTAATCCGCCCGCCCAATTGCTCGATTTCCTGGCGAATGGTGCGCGCCAGGTCGACCGCGCCGGGGGTGTCGCCGTGCAGCAGGATCGAGTGGGCCGGCACCCGCAGCACCTTGCCGCTCAGGGCGGTCACGGTGCCCTCCTCCAGCAACTGCCGCACCCGTTGCAAGACTGCCGCAGGCTCCTTGATCACCGAGCCCTCGACCTTGCGTGGCACCAGCAGGCAGTCATCGTCATAGGCGCGGTCGGCGAGGAACGTCGTGGCAACGCGCAGACCACATTTTTCGGCCGCGCCTTCGATGGCGCGGCTGCTGGAAGAGCTGATGATCAGCGTGGGGTCGAACGCCGCCACCGCCCGCACCAACGGCTCGGCCAGCGCCGCATCGGCGGCGGCCATATTGCCCAGGGCGCCGTGGAAGCTCATATGGGTCATGCGATGGCCATTCACAGCCGCCATCCCGGCCAGCGCACCGAGCTGGTAGATCACATAGGTGGCCAGTTCCTTGATCTCGATGTTCATTTGGCGACGACCGAAGCCCATCAAATCCGGGAAGCCCACATGCGCGCCCAGGTCGATGCCACCGGCTTTCGCCAGGCGTACGGTGGTGTCCATGATCAATGGGTCGCCGGCGTGATAACCGCAGGCGACGTTGGCCGAGGAAATCAGGCTCATCAGTGCTTCGTCCTCGCCCATGCGCCACGGGCCGAAGCCTTCGCCGAGGTCGGCATTCAAATCGATCTTCATACCGGATACTCCAGGCCCAGAAAGGCTTCGCCGTAGCCGACGGTGGTGCCGCACGGCACGCGTATATCCACGACCTTGGCGGCTTTCGGGCTGCGCTGAGGCAGCAACAGCTCACCCACTTGCAGCACGGCCACCAGTTGACCGGCGCTAAGCTGATCGCCCACAGCCACGAACGGCTGGTTTTGTTGCGGATGAGTCAGCAGCAGACGACCCAGGCCGGTGGTGCGCAGCACCTTGTCATCCACTGTCGCAGCCGCGGCTGGCGTGACCACACTGACGGCAGGCGCACCGCGCTTGAGGGTCAGGTGCACGCCAGGACTGCTCATCTCTGCGCCAGCCAAGTGGTGTTCCTTGAGCCACAGCGCCAGTTGGCGAATCTCTTCAAGCATCATGCTTTCACTCCTTGACGGTGCAGCTCCACCAGACGGCTGACTTCACGCAGGTAACGTCGATTGGTTTCCAAGGCGTCAACGGCCTCTTCATAACTGCACTCGATAAAGCGCACTTTGCTGCCGATCGGCGCCTGCCCCAAACGCCATAGGTCAGCCTCGATCACGCTGCCGAACTTGGGGTAGCCGCCGCTGGGCTGCGCGTCGCGCATCTGGATGATCGGCTGACCGCCATGGGGCACCTGGATCACGCCGGGCACGATGCCGTGGGAGCGAATTTCCATCGGTGCGATGGGCATCAGCGGTTCACCTTCCATGCGGTAGCCATAGCGATTGCTCTGGGTGGTGATCTTCCACTCGCCAGCCCAGAACGCGGCGCGGGAGGTTTCCTGGAAGCGCTCGTATTCAGCGGCGGGCAGCACGCGCATCGCGGGCACGCCGTCTACCTGTAACGGCAGCGAGAGACTGGGCGCCAAAACGCCGAAGTCCAGCGCCAAGGTGCTGAGGCCTGGTCGCAAGGCAGCGAGTCGATCGCCCTGCTGCAACGCTCGGCCGTCCAAACCACCGAACTCGCCACGCAATTGCGTGCTGCGTGAACCCAGCACCGACGGCACGTCCACGCCCCCCGCCAAACACAGATAAGCGCGACTGCCAGACGTCGGATACCCCAGGCTCAACACTTGACCTTCTCGCCCCTGGCAAACCCAGTTCGGCGGCAACGGCTGGCCGTCCAGCGTGGCGTCGCAGGCGGCGCCGGTCAGGGCAAAGGCGCAGTCCTGCAGCAGGCGAACTTCAAACGTAAACAGCGGGATTTCAATCGCAGCGGCGTCTTCGGGATTGCCCAGCAGCAAGTTGCCCAAGGCCAGGGCCAGATGGTCCATGGCGCCCGAGGTACCTACGCCGTAACCCAGGCTGCCGAAACGACCGAGGTCCTGCACGGTGGCCAGGGCGGTGGCCGATAGAATCTCGATCATCGAATGATCCTCTCGATGCGCAAGCGCAGGAAATCACCCGGCCGCAAGATGGCAGGCGGGGTTTGGGCGGGGTCGAAAAATGCCATCTCGGTGCGGCCGATGGTGTTCCAGCCGCTGGGGCCGGCCGAGGCGGAGACGCCCGTCTGCACGCCGCCGATGGACACAGAGCCCGCACCGATATTCAGCACCGGCACCTGGCGACGGGGCGTGGCCAGGCGTGGGTCCATGCCGCCGAGGTAGCAGTAACCGGGGTGGCTGCCCAGGGCGTACACCGGGTACAGCGGCTCGCAATGCAGGTTGGCAATGGTCTCGATATCCAGCCCGGTGTGGGCGATCACGTCTGCCATGTGCGGGCCGAATTCGCCGCCGTACACCACCGGCAACTCGACAATTCGCCCTTCCAGGGGCAGCGGTTGGCTCTGTTCCCAGGCATCCAGCAGGCGCTGGCACACGCCGTTGAGTTCACGGGGCGGCGTGAGGAACGTCAGCATCAGGTTGTTCATGCCCGGCACGGCTTCGTGGATTTCCGGCCATTCGCCCGCTTGCAGGGCCAGGCGCCAGATACGCTGCTGCGGGGCCAGGTCGAGCTCGCCCGGCGCCTCGAACAGCAACGCGCTGGAGCCCAGCAGGCTGATGGAAGGTGCGGTGTTCATGTCGGGCTCCTTTGCTGCAACCAGCGCTCCAGGTGATGAATGTCGACACCGCCGGCGCAGAATGCCGGATCGTCGAGAATGTCTCGGTGCAACGGGATATTGGTGCTGATGCCGTCCACGATCATTTCGCTCAGGGCCAGGCGCATCCGCGCTAACGCCTCTTCCCGCGTGGCGCCGTGGGTGATTACCTTGGCCACCATCGAGTCGTAGTACGGCGGGACGCGGTAGCCGGTGGTGACATGGGAATCAACCCGCACGCCAAATCCGCCGGGCACTTCCCAACGCTGAATCAAGCCGGGTGTGGGCATAAAGGTGATCGGGTCTTCGGCGTTGATCCGGCACTCCAGGGAGTGGCCGTTAAGCTGCACATCCTCCTGGCGCAAGCCCAACACTTCGCCGCGGGCCATGCGCAGTTGCTGCTGCACGATGTCGATGCCGGTGGTCATTTCAGTGACCGGGTGTTCGACTTGCAGACGCGTGTTCATCTCGATGAAAAAGAACTCGCCGTCTTCGTACAAGAACTCAAACGTGCCCACACCGCGATAGCCAATCTGGCGGCAGGCCTCGGCGCAGCGTTCGCCGACCTTGGCGATCAATGCGGGATCGATGCCCGGTGCGGGTGCTTCTTCCAACACTTTTTGGTGGCGGCGTTGCAGGGAACAGTCGCGGCAGCCGAGCCAGATCGCATGGCCGTGGGCATCACACAGCACCTGGATTTCCACATGCCGCGGGTGGCCGAGGAATTTCTCGATATACAGCTCCGGGTTGCCGAACGCCAACCGCGCCTCTTCACGGGTGAGCGCGATGGCAGCGAGCAACTCGGCTTCGGCCTGCACCACGCGCATGCCGCGACCACCGCCACCACCAGCGGCTTTGACGATCACTGGGTAACCGATCTCGGCAGCGATGGCGAGAATGCTGGCGTCGTCGGTAGGCATTGTCGAATCAGGCCCCGGCACGCACGGCACACCGGCTTCACGCATGGCACGCTTGGCGGCCACCTTGTCGCCCATGGTGCGGATGCAGGCTGCGCTCGGGCCGATAAAGGTCAGGCCGGCGGTTTCGATGAGCTCGGCAAACCCGGCGTTTTCCGAAAGGAACCCGTAGCCAGGGTGGATCGCCTGGGCGCCGGTGACCTTGGCGGCGAACAGCAACGCGGTCTGGTTGAGGTAGCTCATGCCCGGCGCGGCCGGACCGATGCACAGCGATTCGTCAGCGTTTTGCACGTAGTGGGCGTGACGGTCCGCTTCGGAAAACACCGCCACGGTCTTGATGCCCAGGCCATGGCAGGCACGCTGAATGCGCAGGGCGATTTCGCCACGGTTGGCGATCAGCACTTTGTCGAACATTGGATTCACCTGAATAACGAATACGCGTAAGGGTCAACCGAGCCGGAACAGCGACTGGCCGGCGTCGACTTCAACCCCGGCCTCGACCAGGATCTCAACCACCTGGCCCGCCACCTTGGCCTTTACCGGGTGGAACATCTTCATCGCCTCGATCACCGCCACGGTCTGGCCGGCCTCGATGCTTTGCCCCACGGTCACAAAAGGCGGCTCACCGACGGCGGGCGTCAGGTGCAGCACGCCATAAAGGCTGGCTTTGACTTCAACGGCGCTGGCAGCCGGTGCAGCTTTGGGGGCTGCGACCACGGTGGGTGCAACGCTGGTAGTCCCCTGCCCCGCCTGCTTGAACAGCCGCAGCGTGCTGTCGCCTTCGGTGAGGCTCAGTTCCAGCAGATCGGATTCGGCCAGCAAATCCATCAACCCCTTGATACGTGCTGAATCCATGTATGGCCCCTGCCTGTCGAGCGTGTCTTGAGTGGATGAGCCCAATCTACCGAGCCCCTCGAAACGCGGCCAAGACGCTTTGGCTTTGGGGTGATAAGCCGACCTTATGACGCCTCACACGGCGCTGCCACGCATCTGCGCCACCAGCTCCAGCAGAATCGCCTTGACCGCCTGGGCCGGCACGGACAACGGCAAATGCCCGGACAGGCACAACGCCAACGGCGCCTCCACCTCGGGCTCGACGATGCGACACATATGCACCGAAGGGTCCGCGGCCATGACCCGCGCCGACGACTCAGGCAGGATGGTCGAACCGAAGTGGTCGGCCACGGCGGCGGTGAGGGTGGTAGACGATTCAATCTCGGCCACTACCCGCACACCCAGGCCGATACGCAGGAAGGCTTCGTCCACCATCCGACGCATGACGTTGTAGGGGCGCGGCAACAGCATGTCCATGTCGGCCAACTCGGCCAGCGGGATGTCTTCGCGACTGGCAATGGCCGGGTCGGCACTCACCAGGTACAGCGGCTCGCGCAGCAGCGAGACAAAACTCAAACCATGCACCTCCCGCCCGCCGTAAAGCACGGCCATGTCCATGCGGCCGTTCATGATCAGTTCGCTCAACGTGGTGCCGAAGTTTTCATTGAGGTACAGCAGGATGCCGGGGTGACGTTCGCGCACGGTGCGCAGCAACGGCAGCGACAACGTCGACGCCGCCGTACCCGGCGCCAGCCCCACCGACACCTGCCCGGACAAGGCATGGCCGGTGGCATTGATATCGCTCTGAGCCTGTTCGCACTGGCGCAGGATAATTTGCGCATGGCCATACAACACCTTGCCCGCCTCAGTCGGCGTCACGCCGCGCTTGGTGCGGATCAGCAATTGTTGTTGCAACTCGGCTTCCAGGGTTGCCAGTTGCTGACTCAACGCCGGTTGCGCCACATGCAACACATCAGCGGCCTGGGTCATGCTGCCGATGTCGACCAGTTTTACGAAATACTTCAATCGACGCAGGTTCAAAATGGCGGTGCTCATGTAAGGGACAAGTGATGCCTTAAATGTGGGAGGGGGCTTGCTCCCGATAGCAGTGTCAGTGGATGCACCTGTGACTGACACACTGCTTTCGGGAGCAAGCCCCCTCCCACATTTGGATTTGTGTACACCTGGCAGGTTTGCAAAAGACAGGCCACCCGCATAACCAGCCATAAGGCTTTGCTATGGTTGCTCCTGATCCCCCACCCAAAGCACCCGCTCGGAGCAGCCAGGACTGGACGCACCTGCTTGGTGCAAGCCCAGCCATAAGCACTGCCTATCAACCCAGAACAAACTCGTCTTATGGCCCCCTCGCCCGGCCCTCGTACTGTGACGCCATCAACGCCATCATCGAGGAACGCCCGTGACCGCCTCCCGCATCGCCGCCCGTGTGCAACGCATCAAACCATCGCCCAGCAGCGCCGCGTCCGACCGCGCCAACGAGCTGCGTCGCCAAGGCCAGTCCATCATCAACCTGGTAGTGGGCGAACCGGACTTCGATACACCCCCCCACATCCGCCAAGCCGCCAGCGCGGCCATCGAGCGCGGTGAAACCCGCTACACCCAAAACGCCGGCACCCCGGAACTGCGCCAGGCCATCGTCGATAAACTGGCCCGCGAGAACGGCCTGAGCTACACCGCCGCTCATGTACTGGTGACCAGCGGCGCCAAGAGCGCGATCTTCAACGCCTTCGCCGCCACCCTAGGCGCCGGTGATGAAGTGCTGATCCCTGCGCCCTACTGGGTGTCGTACCCGGACATGGTCCTGGCCTGCGAAGGCGAGCCGGTGACCCTGGCCTGCCCGGAACACAACGGGTTCAAGCTGACCCCCGCACAGTTGCGCGAGGCGATCACCGAGCGCACCCGCTGGCTGCTGCTCAACTCACCGAGCAACCCCACCGGCGCCAGCTACAGCCACGCCGAACTGCGCGCCCTGGCCGACGTGCTGCTGGACTATCCGCATGTGCTGCTGATGACCGATGACATCTACGAGCACATCCGCTTCGACGGTCTGGACAACCCACACATCCTGGCCATTGAACCGGCCTTGAAGGACCGCACCCTGGTGGTCAACGGCGTATCCAAGACTTACGCCATGACCGGCTGGCGCATCGGTTATGCCGCCGGCCCCGCCGACCTGATCGGCGCCATGGCGACCCTGCAATCCCAGTCCACCAGTAACGCCTGCTCAGTCAGTCAGGCGGCGGCATTGGAAGCGCTCAACGGCGACCAACACTTCGTCAAACACAGCGTCGAGGTGTACCAGCAACGACGCGACCGTTGCCTTGAACTGCTCAATGCAATCCCCGGCCTGAGCTGCCGCAAGCCGGACGGCGCGTTCTATCTGTATGTGAACTGCGGCGGCCTGCTAGGAAAAAAAAAAGCCGAGGGTAAAACCCTCAACAGCGACAGCGAAGTGGTGATGTACCTGCTCGAAAGCCAGGGCGTGGCGGTAGTGGCGGGCACGGCCTATGGCCTGGCGCCGTTCTTTCGCATGTCGATTGCTACCGACATCAGCACCCTCGACCAAGGCTGCGCGCGCATTGCCGCTGCCGTTGCCGCGTTGCGCTGAGGATCGACGATGACCGCGGCGGCCCACCCTCCCCTGAGTTTCAAGCAAGCCTTGCTGGCGATGATTGGCATCTCGTTGGTGCTGATGCTCTCGGCGCTCGACCAGACCGTGATCGGCAACGCCTTGCCGAGCATCGTGGCCGAGCTCAACGGCTTTGAACTCTATGCATGGGTCGCCACTGGTTATCTGTTGGCGTCCATCGTCACCATCCCGATTTTCGGACGGCTGGGGGATTACTACGGGCGTAAGCCGTTCGTACTGGCCGCCACGTTGATCTTCACTCTGGCGTCCCTGGCCTGCGCCCTGGCCAACGACATGCTGGTGCTGGTGATCGGCCGTGCGTTGCAGGGCATTGGCGGCGGCATGTTGATCGGCACCGCGTTCGCCTGTATCCCCGAACTGTTTCCCGACACCCGCCAGCGCCTGCGCTGGCAGATGCTGTTGAGTGCGCTGTTCAGCGTGGTCAATGCCATCGGCCCTGGGCTGGGGGGGTATCTCACCGGCGCCTTCGGCTGGCGCTCGGTGTTCTATATCAACCTACCGTTGGGCTGCCTGGCGCTGTTGATTGCCTGGCGTTTCCTGCCGTGGTATCGCCCGCAACAACACAGCAGCATTCGTCTGGATTGGCCCGGCGCACTGTTGATCGCGCTGGCGTTGGGCAGTCTGCAATTGTTTGTGGAATGGCTGGGGCATTCGAGCCTCGCACTCAGCGCGGCGTTAGGTCTGGGGTGTATCGCGGCGATCATTGCGTTGTGGCACTGGGAGCGGCGTTGCCCGCATGCGCTGTTGCCGGCCGCGCTGTTCACCCTGCCGAGCCTGCAACTGCTGTTCACGCTGTCGGTGGCCGCCGGGGCGATCATGTTTTCGCTGCTGTTTTACCTGCCGCTCTTACTGCAAGGCGCCTACGGGTATTCGCCTCAGGACGCCGGTGTGTTGATCACACCGCTGGCGTTGAGCATCACCCTCGGCGCCATCGTCAACAGCCGCATCGTGACCCGTTTGCGCAACCCAAACTGGTTGCCGCTGGCCGGTTTTGTCGCGTTGCTGCTGGCGTGCCTGGGGTTGGCAGTGGTCGGACGAAGCGCGTCGTTCAATGAGTTGCTTGGCTTGATTCTACTGGCCGGGTTGGGCCTGGGATTCATCCTGCTCAACCTCACGGTATTCACCCAGACCCTGGCCGAACGGCAGTTTCTCGGCATCGCCACCGCGCTCACTCAATCCCTGCGTCTGGTGGGCGGTTTGCTCGGCACTGCCGGCATGGGCGTGCTGGTCAACCTGCTCTACAGCACACATCTGCAACGGGTGTTTCTTGCGGCGGGCCACGCCGAGGGCATTGCCCTGTATGCCGACCCACAAGTGCTGTTGCACGCCAATCTCGACGCCACGCCATGGCTGCAGCTGGCCCGCGATGCGCTGGCCCAGTCGGTGGGCGTGGGCCTGCTGCTGTGCGCGGGAATTGGCGTGCTCGCCCTGTTCATCCTGTACCGCTTACCGCCGGTGCGACTGCACGTCGTGCCGGCCACCGTTGCTCCCGCTCCTGAAAAAAAATAGAAAACTTTCACTGCCGCTTTTGACTGCCCTCAAAAAACCAATCACACATGGGGATGACACCAATGGAGCTTTTCAATCGCGCACCAACCGTACTCGCCGGCCTCTGTGGCCTGATCATCGCCCAGCAGGGCTACGCCGCAGGCCTGGTGGAAGACAGCAAGCTAAATGTGCTGGCCCGCAATTTCTTCAGCAACGCCGACAACCGCAGCGGCGCCGCCGACCCCAACTACACCCAGGAATGGGGCCAGGGTTTTATCGCCAACTTCGAGTCCGGTTACACCCAAGGCACCGTGGGCTTCGGCATGGACGCCATCGGCATGTTCGGTGTGCGTCTGGACTCCGGCAAGGGGCGCCACTACAACCCGCAAAGCACCGCGTTCAACGGCAACGTGTTCCCCACCGACAGCGATGGCCGCGCAGTGGATGAGTTCGGCAGCCTGGGGCTGACGGCCAAGGCGCGCTTTGCCAAGACCGAGCTGAAATACGGCACTCTGGTGCCGATGCTGCCGGTGGTGATGTCCACCGACCGCATGTTGCAACAGACCTTCAATGGCGGGCAGGTGCAGTCCAAGGACCTGGACCATTTCACCTTCACCCTCGGCCAGTTGGAACACGTGAAGGGCCGTGGTTCAAGCGACCAGATGGGCATGTCGATTCCCGGCGCCAACAACGCGCGTACCGGTGAGTTCGTCAACAAGTTCTACTACGGCGGCGTCGACTACAAACCGACCAAAGACCTGACCTTGCAGTACTACTACGGCAACCTGCAGGACTTCTACAAACAGAACTTCCTGGGCCTCAAGTACGACTGGCAGATCGGCCCAGGCACCCTGCGCACCGACCTGCGCCACTTCGACAACCGCTCCGACGGCGCCAACGGCAACGACCCAGCGTTCTACACCTTCGGCTACTACGGCGACGGCGTGACCAAGGGCAAGGTCGACAGCCGCCTGAGCAGCGCCCAATTCACCTACCTGGTCAACGGCCACACGATTGCCGCCGGCCTGCAGCAGGTCAGCGGCGACAGCGATGCGGTGTGGTTGAACCAGGGTGACGGTTCCACGGCCTACTTCATGACCGAGTCGATGATCGGCAAATTCCAGCGCGCCGGGGAAACCACTTGGCAGGTGCGTTACGGCTATGACTTCGCCTCGGTCGGCGTGCCAGGCCTGAGCTTTATGGGCATGTACGAAAGCGGCTCGAACATCCGCACGCCCACTGGGGATAAAAGCGAGTGGGAGCGCAACCTGACGGTGAGCTACGTGATCCAGCAGGGGCCGTTGAAGAACCTGAGCATTGCCCTGCGCCACGCGTCGTTGCGCACTGAAGTGACGACCCAACGGGACAGTGATGAGCATCGGGTGATTGTCAGCTACCCGTTGAACATCCTCTAAGCACAGGCGGCGCCGCTGGACTCGTGGTCAGCGGGTCATGCTGGGCGCCCTCGCCCACCTGCGGCATGCAGTCGAAGGTGGGCACATTGTGTTCGATGCGTAGCGGCATGGGGCTGAGGAACAGGCGGTTGAGCTGTTTGCTGCCCAACGCTGCCATCGTCGCATTGCCGTCGAGCGGGTAGACAACCGGGTTGGCGGCAAAGGATCAGACTTTGACATTCTGCCGAATATTCCAGCCAAACTTCACCGGCCCACCGTCCTTGGCGCCATCCGCCTTCTGCGGCTGGTAGCTGACGTCGACGGTGGCGAAGTTCAAGGCGATGCTGTCGTACAAAACATCATCGGCCGTGTCAGCGCGGGTGCTGTACGACACCACCATGACTTCCTTCAAGGTAATCACCAGATACTCCACCGGGCTGGTTCCGCCGGCCTTGCGCACCACCAATTTGGCTTCGGGGTAATGCTTGCCGGTGGCGCACGCCATCATCAGGTTGGGGCTGGATTTATCCAGGGGTTTGGTCAGGTTCAGGTTGGTGAAGTCGGCCTTGCCCGAACCGCCTCCCGTACCGGAATGCATCGAGCCCGTTTGCGATAATCCCCACCCCCAGTTGGTGATATCGATCTCGTCACGATGGGCCAAGTCTTGCGATTCACCCTTGATGTCGCCCAGTTTCAAAAACATGTCGACTGCCATGTTGGCTCCTTGTCCTGTGGTCCGCCGGAAGTGACGTGGCGCGCACTTTTCCTCAATCAGGAGCGGGCATACAAGACGTCAACATCGCTTCAGGACGTACCCGACTGTAAATGGCGAAGCTTCCGACATTCATCCCAATTGCGGCGTCTTTACTCTCTCAGCTCCCAAAAAAAGGAGTTAAGGAATGACGGCCGCTCTGTTCAAGGATGGATTCCCCTCAGCCCACCGTACTACACGCCAACGCATTGAAAGCAGCCTCGACCTGCGGCGGTTGTTCTTCGCCATAGACGCCGACCCGGCGTTGATCGGTGCGGGGGTGGTGTATATCGATGGGGATTTCAACGTGGTGGTACTGCGGGAGTTCCAGGCGATTTGCAGCGTGCGGCCGATCAAAGTGGTGCTGCGGGAAGCGCCGAGGTATGTGGGGCCGGTGGAGTTCAAGCGGATGTTGGAGCATGAGCCTCGGGAGTCAAAATTGATGGTAGAGGCGCTGAGTACAACAGCGACGTGTATCGGAGCAGTGTTGAGTTGGGTGGTTATCGGCAGTGGAATTATGTTTATGCCATTCACTGGCGGAGCAAGTGCGGTGATCTCCTTCGTTGGTAAAGCCGCTGCAGTTGCGAGCACAATTCAATGCTTTTCTGGTGTTGTTCGAACATTCAGTGAGGCCTACAACCCTCAATTCAACGATGAACTGGACAACAATGCATGGTATGACGCTGCAATGACTGTCCTGGATGGTGTGGCGTTGCTCGGCGTCACAAGCTCGGCGCTTGTAACGGTTAAAGCGGCTAACACTGCTACGCGCGTGACAGGAAAAAACCTGCGGCAAGTCCTTAGCGGTCTATCCCGACAAGAGCGGGCAAAACTGAACAACGAGTTGCTCAGAATCCGCGACCCACGCCTCACCACTCAGCTACTCAAGTTGGAACAGGCAGCGGGTCGGGCGTCCAAACGCATTAGCGCAACCGAAATGAAACAAGCCACCGCCAACCATATAAGAGATGCCTTGGCAGCAACATTGGGGTTTACCAGCAGTGCAATGAACGGAAACGTCAAGACACTCGCAATCGGTCTATACGAAGAGGTGACCGAGTGAATAAGCGAAGAAAAACCAACAGTCTGAACAACCTTAAAAGCATAAACGATGGGAAAGGAATGACAGGAGAAGATGCCTATCACTCAGAGCTCTTTATCGAAGATCCGCGCAAACTCCTAAGACGCTTCATGCCAATAATAGGCGCCGACCTTATTGCAGGATGCTTTTCAATAGGGTTGGTAACGCTGCTGGCTGCAATGACCTATTTTTCTCCACTTCCTATTCATACATCCACTAACGCATCCTTTATTGGCGGCATGGTAGTCGCCGCAGTTTTCGCCCTGGCCAAATACGAAGTGCTCTACGGCCGAATCCATTGGGTATGGATAAACGTCGCGATCTACCTCCTCTGCCTGCTGATATCCCTACCCGCCATCCTGTGGCGCCCCAACACCTATCTCTACGCACTGGCCCTACTCGGCCCACTTGTCGGTCTGCTGATCCTAAACAGCAACCGCTGCCGCGAACTGCGGCAAAAGTCGGTAGAGCTACGCCACAAACGCGAAGCCATCATCGCGACCCTGAAACAACAGGGCCGCTGGAAATGGTGGTAACCCTCAGGCCGCCTCGCTCCGTGCAGCCGTGTGCCGATTCACCGGCACCGGCAGCCCAAGATGCCCGCGCAAGGTGCTGTGGCTGTACTCACTGCGAAACAACCCACGCTCACGCAACAACGGCAGCACTTGGTCGGTAAACCGCGCGAAGTCATCCGGTGCGCCCACGTGGATGTTGAAACCATCCACCGCACCTTCGACAAACCAGCGTTCGATCTCGTCGGCCACGGTCTTGGGCGAGCCAACAAAGCTGGAGAACGGCTTGGCAAAACGCAACGCCGCCTGGCGCAGGGTCAAGCCCTGATCACGGGCGACTTGCTTGATGTTTTCGGCATGGCCGCGATAGCCGTTGCTGCCCAGGTCGCCCAACTCCGGGAAGGGTTCATCCAATGGGTATTGGCTGAAGTCGTGGTAGTTGAACGGCCGCCCCAGTTGCACCAGCGCTTTGTCCAGGTCCAACTCGCCATTGCGCTCGCGGTCGATGGCCTGGGCCTGTTCGTCGGTGTCGGCAATGATCGGCGAAATGCCCGGCAGGATGGTCACGTGATCAGGGTTACGTCCGGCGGCAGCAGTCCGTTTTTTGATGTCGCTGTAATACGCCTGGGCGTCTTCAAAATTGCCCACGCCGGCAAAAATGCCTTCGGCGTAATTCGCTGCCAGGCTGCGGCCGGACTCGGAAATACCCGCCTGGAAAATCACCGGCTGGCCCTGGGCTGAACGCGCTATGTTCAACGGGCCGGTCACTGAGAAAAACTCGCCGTGGTGGTCGAGGCGATGCTGGCGTTGCGGGTCGAGGAATACGCCGCTGGCCTTGTCTCGCACGAAGGCGTCGTCTTCATAGGAATCCCACAGCCCCTGCACCACGCTCAGGTGCTCGGCCGCGCGGCGGTAGCGCTCGGTGTGATCAATATGCTGCTCACGGCCAAAGTTGCCGGCCGCGCCTTCCAGGCCGGTGGTGACCACGTTCCAACCGGCGCGGCCGCTGCTGATCAGGTCCAGCGAGGCAAACTGGCGGGCGACGTTGAAGGGCTCGGTGTAGGACGTGGTCAGCGTGGCCACCAGGCCGATCTTCGACGTCGCACCGGCGATGGCCGAAAGCAAGGTCAGTGGCTCCAGACGGTTGAGGAAATGCGGCGCGGAATCCGGGGTGATGTAGGGGCTGTCGACGATGAAGACCAGATCGAATTTGGCCGCTTCTGCCTGTTGCGCCTGGGCACGGTACCAGTCGATATCGACACTGGCATCGCCGGGGATTTGCGGGTGCAGCCATTCGTTTTGCGCAGTACCGACACCGGTGAGGATGGCACCGAATTTGAGTTGCCGGGGTGAGGTGGACATAGGGATTTCTCCATAACGAACATGAGGACTGACTGGCAAAAAAAAGATCACACTGTGGGAGGGGGCTTGCCCCCGATGGCTGCGGGTCAGTCAAAGAGGCATCAACTGACACGCCCTCATCGAGGCCCAAGCCCCCTTCCACACTGTTAACCGCGTGAATCAGGCTGTGCGGGCAGCGATGGCTTCGACTTCAACCAACGCTCCGGGCAATGGCAGCGCGACGACTTGCAACGCCGTCCGTGCCGGTTTGTTCGGCTGCTCCGGCGTACCGAAGAACTGCGTATACCCACGCTGCAACCCGGCAAAATCCAGCTTGCCGTCGGTCTCTTCAGCCCCCACCAAAAACACCCGCAATTGCACGATATCGCCCAGATCCAGGTCCTGCTGCTGAAGAACCTTGCGCAGTTTGTTGAATACCGAAACCGTCTGTACTTCGGTGTTTCCATAGACCCCCGGCACCTGAGGATCGGCAGCGTCCGGCAAGGTCCCGCTGACAAAGATCAGGCTGGCGGACGCAGGCACGGTGACGGTCTGCGAGATCGGAAAATCGCCGACGCTGGTACGTTGAATGCTGTCGCTCATGGTGTGTCTCCTTAAGAGGCGGCGAGTGCCGCGACCTGTCGTTGTTGGGTTACCCGTTCGGCCAGTTGCGCGATCACATGCCGCGCCGAGTTGGCCGCCGATTCCTGCCAGATGCCCACGCCGCTTTGCACCAGACCATCGCCGGCGAAGTACACACGGCCATGGCCGGCTTCGAGCAGGCTGCTTGCGTCAGCCGGGAAGTGTTCGCGTTGCGACCACGGGCCCTCGCTGTAGGGGATCTGTTCCCAGGTCACGGCCAGCGGGTTACGCAGGTGTTTGGAGAAACCGGGGTGCAGCAATTCAACCGCTTCCCTGGACGTGGCGTATTGCTCGGTGAAGGGTTTTGCGCCAAACGCATCGGCGCCCTCGCCGGTTACATAGCCGGCTACGAGCAAGCCTTCGCGGGTATTGAGGTCGTTGCTCGGGTACCACAACAGGCGCGCGGGGTGTTCGATCCACGACAGCCCGCCATAGGTGCGGTAGTCGGTTTCCCAGAAGCGCGGGGATTGCCACGCCACTTTGGTCGCCTGGTCGCTGCGGGTGCTGAGCAGCGCGGCTTTGATCGGGTCACTGAAGTCGGTATCGAGTTTGGCCAGCAACGGCAGCGGCAACGTCGAGATCAGGTAATCGGCACGCACCACCTGTTCGCGGCCACTGTGCTGGTCGTGATAGGTCACCGCCACGCCGTCCTCCAATTGGCGGATCTGACGCACCACGGCCCCCAACTGCACGTGATCACTCACCCGTTGATAGAACGCGTCGGTGATGCGGTCCATGCCGCCGACTGGTTGGAACATGGTCGCCGAAAACTCCGGAAACTCGGTGTGCAGCAATGCGCCCCACAGTTCCGGGTGCAGCAGTTGATCCAGCGACAACGGGCTGCGACTGGCCGGCAACGCGCCCGGATGGGCAGGAGACTCAAGGTGCCCCGAGCGAATCGTGCCCTCAAAGGCCAACTCTTGGGACAGGTCGCCGTACACCTGCAAAAACGCCAGCAACCGCGCGCGTTCCTCAGTACTCAGCACATCATCAAGGGCATCACGCTGCACGGCTTTGGCCAGCAGACCGGACAAGTGCCCCCGCGCATCATTGATCGCCTGGCCAACGCTGAACGCCGGCTTTTGCACATCGGGCCTTACCTGGGCGCCATGACTGCTGTTGACCAGCACTTCCAACGGCACGCCAAGCTCACTGCAATAGTCGAGGATCGTGCGGTGCTGGCTGGGAATCCGGGCCGGGCCGGCGTTGAAGTAATGCCCTTGATCGAATGCCGCCGTTTGCGTGCGGCCATCCTTGTAGTCCACGCGGTCGCCATGGCGCAGGGTCCAGGTGCGCCCCCCGACCCGCTCACGCGCCTCCAGCACTTGCACGTCAAACCCGGCGCGGGTCAGCTCCAAGGCGGTGACCAGACCGGCGATCCCGGCGCCCAACACCAGCACGCGGGTGCCTTGCCCCACGCCTTCCTTGAGTTTCAACGGTTGCGGACGGCGGTGCGACGACGGCCCCAAACCTAATGCCGCCAGTGCATCCTTGACGGCTTTTTCGCCGCCTACCGCCGCTATGCTCGACAACGCTTCACGTCGTGTCAGTCCCATGTCGATTGCTCCTTAATCCGGCAGGCCCGGTGGGTTGATCAGCGACTTGTCCACGCGCTCCACATCCAGGCCCCAACGTTGCAGCACCTGTTCGTATTGGCCGCCGGCAATCGCGCCTTCCAGGGCGGTGTGGATAGGCTTGACCAGGCCGTTGTCCTTGCGCGTGGTCACAGCGATGTCGGCCTGCAACGGCCAGCCACCGTTCACCGTGCCGACGCGCTTGATGCCCCCGGTGATCGCCGCCGAATAGGCGTACACCGAGTTAGGCCCGAACAGCGCATCGCTGCGCCCGGACTGCACCGCCAATTGCGCGGCGGCCTGGTCGTCGAAGTACTGCAACAGCGCGGGTTTGAGGCCGGCCTTTTCATTGGCTTCGTTCCAAGCCAGCAGGACTTTTTCCTGGTTGGTACCGGAGCCGACGATGATCTTCAGCCCAGCAATATCCGCAGCCTGTTTGATCTCAGAGATCTTGCTGGTGGTCTTGACGTAGAAGCCGAGCACGTCCTGGCGATAGGTGGCGAAGTCGAAACGCTTCTTGCGCGCCTCAGTCACGGTGACGTTGCTGATCACCGCGTCGTACTTGCCCGAGCTGACGCCCAGGGGCCAATCCTCCCAACTGGTCTGCACCACGTTGAGTTGCAGGCCAAGGCTGTCGGCCACCAGTTGCGCGGTGTCGGCTTCGCTGCCGATGGTGGTTTTGTCGTCACTGGCCAGCAGCGCCAGGGGCGGCCCGGCCACGCCGGACACGGCCACGGTGAACTTGCCCGGCTGGGCGAACTTGAAACCCGGTGGGATCTGCGCGATGGCCGCCTCGTTGCGCGGCACATGAACGCGCACGCGGTCGGGGCTGAGGTCGACCTGTTGCACAGCAAATGCGCTTTGTGCGGTGCTGACGGCAAGCGCCAATAGGCCGATACGAGCGGTAGAGATAAACATGGGCAGTCACTCCGTTAACTAAAGCACTTTGCCGAGAAAGGCCACGGTGCGGGGATGTCGGGGTTGGCGAAAAATCTGTTCAGGCGGGCCTTCTTCGATCAGTTGGCCGTCGCAGAGAAACACCACGTGGTCGGCCACTTCACGGGCAAAGCCGATCTCATGGGTGACGATGACCAAGGTCACGCCCAGTTGGGTCAGGCCCTTGATCACGTCGAGGACTTCCCCCACCAACTCGGGGTCGAGGGCCGATGTGGGCTCGTCGAACAGCAGCACCTTCGGGTCCAGCGCCAGGGCACGGGCGATGGCGACGCGCTGTTGCTGACCGCCGGAAAGCTGGCGCGGATAAGCATCGACCTTGTCCGCCAGGCCGACCTTGGCCAACAGCTCTGCGGCCTTGGACTGCGCCTCAGCCTTACTCCAGCGCTTGTGGGCCAAAGGCGCTTCGGCGACGTTTTCCCAAGCGGTGAGGTGCGGGAACAGGTTGAAGTTCTGGAACACGAAGCCCACGTCGATGCGGCGCTTGAGAATCTCCCGCTCCTTGAGTTCATACAGCAGGTCACCTTTGCGCCGATAACCGACGTATTCACCGTCGATGGTGATGTGCCCGCTGTCGATTTTCTCCAGGTGGTTGATGGTGCGCAGCAAGGTGGACTTGCCCGAGCCGGACGGCCCGAGAATTACCGTGACCTTGCCGGGGTCGATGGTCAGGTCGATGTCCTTGAGCACCTGCTGGCTGCCAAAGCGCTTGCCCACGCCCTGGATCTGGATACGTCCTGCGCGCGCTTCACTCATGGGATTTCTCCTTGAGCCAACCGCGTATGCGCTGCAACGGCGTGGGCGGTAGCACCCTTGCCGTTCCCCGTGCGAAATGACGCTCGACGTAATACTGGGCACTGGTCAGCACGGTGGTGATGATCAGGTACCACACGGTGGCGACGATCAGCAGCGGGATCACCGCCTGGGTGCGGTTGTAGATGACCTGCACGGTGTAGAACAGCTCCGGCAGGGCCAGCACGTAGACGATGGACGTGCCCTTGACCAGGCCGATGATCTCGTTGAAGCCCGACGGCAGGATCGAGCGCAATGCCTGGGGCAGGATGATCCGGAAGATGCGGCGTGATGCAGGCAAACCGAGCGCCGCTGCCGCTTCATGCTGACCGGCGTCCACACCGATCAGGCCGCCGCGAATGATCTCCGCCGCGTAGGCCGCCTGCATCAGGCTCAAACCGAGAACCGCCGTGGTGAACTGGCTGAGCACGTCCACCGTCGACCACTCGGCAAACACCACGCTGGTGAACGGCACACCGAGCACAATGTGGTCATACAGGTAGGCAAAGTTGTACAGGATGATCAGCACCAGCAACGCCGGCATCGAACGGAAAAACCAGATATAGCCCCAGGCCAGGGCCGCCAAAAGCGGCGAGCCGGACAGTCGCGCCAGGGCCAGCGCCGTGCCGAGGATCACGCTGAACACCGTGCTCAACAGCGTCAGCAACAACGTCTGCCCAAGCCCGCGCAGCACCGACGGCGAGAAGAACCACTGGCCGAACACACCCCACTCCCACCGCGGGTTGGTGGCGAGGGAATGGGCGATCGCGAGCAGCACCAGAGCGGCGAAGATCGACCCGGCCCAACGCCACGGGTGCCGGGCAGGCACCACTTGCAGGGCTTTGATCGGTGGGGAGACACGGACCTGGCGAACCTCGCGGGGCTGGTCAATCAGGTCATAGGGTTTGGCAACAATAGGCATGGTTTATTCCTCGGCCTTAGAAGGCATAGGTCAAGCGGGTGTAGTAGTACCCGCCGGTGAATCCGTAGGGCGAATAGGTGCCGTAGCTGCTGACCATGGTGCTGCTGGGCACGCCTTGTTTCTTGGGGTAGACGTCGAACAGGTTTTTGGCGCCGATGGCCACGTTGAGGTCTTTGGTGAGGTTGTAGCCAAGGTCGAGATCGGTGATCCATTTGGCCGCGTAGACCCGGTCGAGGCTGCGGTCGGCGGACACATTGACCTCCTTGTAGGAGCCGTAGCGGGTCAGGGCCAGGTTGAGGTTGAAGCGATCGATGCTCCAGTCACCGCCCAGGATCAGCTTGGTGCTGGGCTGTACGCCGGTGATCAGGTTGCGTGCCTGGCGGTCCATCAGGTCGTAGGACGTGCCGAGGATCGTGGTGGACTCCTTGTAGTTGAGGATTTTGGTCTGGTTCCAGTTGAACGCTGCGGTCCACTTCAGCGCGCCGTACTGGCCCAGGTCCTGGCTGTAGTTGCCGACCAGGTCGAGGCCTTTGGTGCGGGTGTCGGCACCGTTGATAAAGTACTGGCCGCCGGAGGTGGAAGTGATGCCGTTGCCTTGCAGCACCTGGGTGATTTCCGGGCCCAGCAAGGTGCCGGTCAGGGTGATGCGGTCGCGCAGGTTGATCACGTAGGCGTCGGCGGTGAAGCTCAGGCGGTCGGTGGGCGTGAGGGTGAAGCCGAGACTGAAGTTGGTCGAGCGCTCGGGTTTCAAATCCTGGGCGCCCAGGGCTTGGGCAGCCGCCGAACCGGTGGGCAGCACCCCGTAGTTGATCGACTGATACACCCCGTCCACCACGCCATAGGTGGTGGAACGCGCACTGAACAGGCTGTTGGCCAGGGACGGCGCGCGGAAGCCATTGCTCACCGTGGCGCGCACGGCGAACTGTGGAGTGAAATCGTAGCGAGTGGTCAACTTACCGCTGCGGGTGGCGCCCACGCCCTGGTTGTAATGCTCGTAGCGAAACGCGGTGCCCACGTACCAGTCCGGCACCGGGTTGAAGCCCACATCGACGTAACTGGCCAGGCTGTTGCGCGAGGCGCTGCTTTCTTCATCCGGCGAAATGCCGTTGGTGACCTGCGCCCCGCTTGATGCGCAATTGCCTGGGGCTACGCAGTAACCGCCGTTGGCATAAGACTCGTAATCACCGGCCTGCACCTCATAGGTATCGCGCCGATGCTCGAAGCCGTAACTCAGGTCGAGCGGCTTTTGCAGGCCGATATCGAAGCCGCGCTTGAAGTCGAGGTTGGTGGTCAGCTCGGTGCTGATCCAAGTGCCGGAGGTGAAGCTGTTCGGCGTGGCCTCGCCCAAAGACGGGTTCTGGTTATGGGTGGTGCCCTGCTCCGCTTCGTTGCGCCCGTAGGTGGTGGACAAATCCCAGTCCCACTCGCCGACGGTGCCCTTGCCGCCGAATGCAGCCTGGAAATCGTCCTCATCGATGTACCAGGTCGGCGTGTAGCCACCGGGGTAACCGTTAGGCCCGGTGGTGATGGTGTTGGTGATGGTCGGCAGGCGGAAATTCTGCCCCTGCTCGGCCTTGCGCCGTGAATAGGTGGTGAAGGAATACAGGCTGAAATCGTCGTCGATAGGCAACTCGGCGTTGTAGCCCAGGGTCAGCAAGTTGGTCTTCGGCGTGCCGTAGCCGCCATAAGTGGAACGGCCGGCTTGCTCATAGGCCTGTGCGTAGGTGTAGCCGTTGGCGCTGGCCTTGTTGTCATCGTTCTGGCTGCGGGCATCCAGTGCCAGTTGCACGATGCCGCCGTTGCCGATCTCAAAGCCTTTGTTGAGGCTTTGTTGCACGGTCTGTTTTTTGCCGTCATAGCCAAGGCCGGCATTGGTCACCGAAGTGCCGCTGGTGTCGGCCTTGAGGATCACGTTGATGACCCCGGCGATGGCATCGGAGCCGTACTGGGCTGCGGCGCCGTCACGCAATACTTCCACATGGTCGATGGCGCTGATGGGGATCAGGTCCAGGTCTGCCGGGGCGGCGCCGGTGTTGATGCCGTTGATATTCAGCGTCGCGGCGGTGTGGCGGCGCTTGCCATTGACCAGCACCAGCACTTCGGCGGCGCTCATGCCCCGCAGGTTCGGCGCGCGGGCAATGCCGCTGGCGTCCCAACCGGTTTTTTCCGGCAGGGTCAGCGATGGGATCACCGCACTCAACGCCTCCATCAAACCCGGCTTGCCGGTGCTTTGCAGTTGCTTGGCGCTGACCACATCGATCGGCACCGGACTGCTGGTGACCGTGCGCTGCTCGGCACCACGGTTGCCGGTGACCACCACGGTGGACAAGGTGCTGTCGTCCTGGGCATGGGCGGTGTTGGCCAGAATTGCCAGGGCCAGGATGGCGGTGGGTTTTGACGTTTGCTTCATAGGCGTGCCTGTATTTCCAAATCGCGAAGTCGGGCAGTCACGCGGCGATGCGCGGTGCTCGGTTTTATGGGGCTATTGCGGCGATTTGGGGTTAGGGCGACTGCGGGGATTGAATTGGCAACATACGTTGAACTCACTTCCAACGATTCTGCTGCGGGGGATGATCACCCGGTTATGGCGCGCAGAATCTTGATTACGCTGGGTACCATCCGAGGTCAGGGGTAGGCTGTTGCGATCAAACATAACGGAATGGGTTTTGAAAATATAATGCTGTTTTGATATAAGCTAATATTCTCTAATTTCATTATTTATTAATTACTTTATTCATAATAATGATGTTTTTGGTGCGAGGGGTTAGGTGGATTGGGGGGATATCCGTTGTTGGAGTAACGGCGGGTATTGGTTTCGCCCTTACGGCGGGTCACTTTGGAAAAGAGCCGGAATACCAGCCCATCCCGAAGTAACCAAGGACTCTTGCCCCAACACTCGGCACCTCGCCTAGGCTCGGTGTCCGGCCAGCGTGTTTGACGGGGCGCCTAAGATAAAGATCAAAAGCAGATCAAAAGCAGGCTAAGACCTATCTGTCTGATCTATGGAGATCAAACTGTGGGAGGGGGCTTGCTCCTGATGGGGGTATGTCAGCCAACAGAGCTGTAACTGAACCACTGCAATCGGGAGCAAGCCCCCTCCCACATTTGGAATGCGGTCGGCTCTAAGGCCGCCGCGGCCTTGCTTTTGATCTGGAATCGCCCCGTCAACCACGCTGGCCGGAATTCGATGTTGATTTGGGGGGCCGCCGCCAAATCAATGTCGGATTACGGGCACACCGAGCCTAGGTATCTGTCTGATCTACGGAGATCAAACTGTGGGAGGGGGCTTGCTCCCGATGGCGGTGTGTCAGCCAACAGAGCTGTAACTGAACCACTGCAATCGGGAGCAAGTCGAATCGTCGCACCGCCCCTCCCACATTTGGAATGCGTTCGGCTTAAGAACCCGGTCGGCTCTAAGGCCGCCGCGACCTTGCTTTTGATCTGGAATCGCCCCGTCAACCACGCTGGCCGGAATTCGATGTTGATTTGGGGGGCCGCCGCCAAATCAATGTCGGATTACGGGCACACCGAGCCTAGGTATCTGTCTGGTCTACGGAGATCAAACTGTGGGAGGGGGCTTGCTCCCGATGGCGGTGTGTCAGCCAACAGAGCTGTAACTGAACCACTGCAATCGGGAGCAAGCCCCCTCCCACATTTGGAATGCGGTCGGCTCTAAGGCCGCCGCGGCCTTGCTTTTGATCTGGAATCGCCCCGTCAACCACGCTGGCCGGAATTCGATGTTGATTTGGGGGGCCGCCGCCAAATCAATGTCGGATTACGGGCACACCGAGCCTAGGTATCTGTCTGGTCTACGGAGATCAAACTGTGGGAGGGGGCTTGCTCCCGATGGCGGTGTGTCAGCCAACAGAGCTGTAACTGAACCACTGCAATCGGGAGCAAGCCCCCTCCCACATTTGGAATGCGGTCGGCTCTAAGGCCGCCGCGGCCTTGCTTTTGATCTGGAGTCGCCCCGTCAACCACGCTGGCCGGCATTCCGGCCTTTACAAAAGTGACCCGCTGTAAGAGCGGAACCATAAGCCGCCATTACCTGAATAACGGGTATGTACACCGACAAACCGCAGATCCGAAGCAAGCCCCACATCAAACCACATACATACCCAGACCTACCGAGCCGGCCGCAACAACTGCATCTGCTGCCGATAATCATCCGTCACCTGCCGCGCCTGACTACTGCTGGTAATCACCCTAGGCGTAATCAACACAATCAACTCCGTCCGATCCTTGGACTTGCTCGTATTCCCAAACAACCACCGCAACCCCGGGATCTTTCCAAGGTAAGGCACCGCACTCACCGACTCCGCGTTGTCCTGCTTGATCAACCCGCCCAGCAACACCGTCTGCCCACTCTGCACCGCCACTTGGGTGGACACCGACCGCGTGGAAATACGCGGATTAGTCGGCGTGTCGCTGTTAGTCGACGCCTGATCCTGCGCATCACTGACCTGCTGCTGAATATCCATGTACACCAATCCACCCGGATTGATCCGCGGCACCACGTCGAGGATCACCCCGGTCTGCACATATTCAACACTGCTCAAGGTGGTATCCGAGGTACCCGTGTTAACCGTGGTCTGGCTGATGGGAATGTTGTCCCCCACCTGAATCTGCGCTGGCTGGTTATTCATCACCACCAGCGACGGCGCCGACAGCACCTGGGTGCGACCGTTGGTTTCCAATGCATGCAGCGCCACTTGCAGGTTGGTGCTGACGAAGGAGTAGAACAACGAATCCGCGCCTAGCCCAGCACCGCCCCCCCCCAACGCGCCTTGGCTGCCGGAGGCATTGGCCACAGTGGTGCTGGTGGAATTGCCCGCCAGGCGCCCCAGGTACCACTGCACGCCAAGGTCCAGTTCACCGGTGAGTTTGACTTCGAGAATGCGCGTCTCGATCTGCACTTGCAGCGGTGGATTGTCGAGACGTTTGATCGCCGATTCGATCTCTTTCCACTGCACCGGCCGGGTGCGGACCAGCAGTTGGTTACTGCTTTTTTGCGCGGTGATCCGGGTGCCTGCGTCGAGGCTTTTGGCCGGGGCGTCTTCGGTCGCGCCCTGCTCGGCGGTGTCCTGCTCGACTTCGGGTTCCTGCTCCTCATCCTCTGCGGCGGGTTGGTTGCCATTGAGGTTGTTGCTCAGGCCACCCGGCGTGCTGCCGGACGTACTGTTGGTGCCCGGCGACGACAATGTTGCCGTGCGCAAACCGGGGGCGACTTTGGCCGGGGTATCGTCCTTGATCGCGCCTGTGCCGTAGATCTGCCGCAGGTACTTGGCCAGGTCGGTGGCCTTCATGTTGCGCACGTCATACACATACATCTGCGGCTCGTTGCCGCCGCCTTCGTCGATGGTGTGGATCCAGTCGCCGACTTCACTGAGGTACTGCGGCTGCGACGAAATCGCCACCACCGAGTTGGTCCGCTCGATAGGCAGAAAGCGCACCATGCCCGCCAGGGGCATGCCGCTGTCGGGGCCGAACATCTTTTGCAGTTCGGGCATCAGTTCGGCCACCGAGGCGCGTTGCAGGCCGAACACGCCCACCGACATGCCCTTGAGCCAGTCCACGTCAAAGGTGTCGATGGTGTCCTGGTAATTGGCCAGTTCTTCGGGGGTGCCGGCCAGGCTCAGCACATTGCGCGCCGGGTCCACCAGCAGGAAGGCATTTTCGCGGGCGAACGGCTTGAGCAGTTTCTGCATTTCGGTGGCGGAGATATAGCGCAGCGGAAACAACCGCGCCGACAGGCCACTGGACGGTTGCGACACACGCATTTCGGGGACCAGTTTTCCCGCCACCGCCTGATTCGCCGGCAGGATCACATAACGACTGCCCTGCTTGATCATCGCGTTGTCGGTCCAGGACAGCAGGGTTTCCAGAATCGACAACGCCTGCTGCTTGTTCACCGGTTTGGAGGTGGAGAAGCTGACGTTGCCCTTCACGCCCTGAGCGATGCTGTAGTTCTCGTGCAGCAGATCGCCCATCACGCTGTTGATCACCGCTTCAATCGGCTGGTCGGCAAAGTTGAACACGATGTCGCCGCCGCCCTCCTCCTTCGCAGACGGTGCCGCAACCGGTTGCCGCACAAACTGTTGGTTGCCGCGAATCAGTTGGCGCTGGGGCGGCGTTTTTGCCTGGGGCTGGCCGCTGTCGACCGGCGCCTGTTCGCTGGCCGGGTCCACGGGCGGACGTTGCGAGCCGGTGCCCTGCATTGCTTCGTGCAACAGGGCCTCGTCCGGGTCGAGGTGGTCGGGGAATGTCCCGCAGCCACCGAGGGCGACGGCGGTGGCCAGGCAAAATGCGGTGGTGCGCAAGGCGCCAGGGAAGGTATCGATCAAGGGGTGGACTCGCGAGGAAGGGTAATCGGCGGTGTGCTGGACGGCGGCGGCAAACGCAGGGCCCGCAGGCTCAGGGTTTGGCTGCGGCCGTCGAGTACGAAACGGGCGTCGCGGGGGGTCAGGTGCTCCAAGCGCCAACCATTGGGCAGGGTCTGGTCCTGGTGGACTTTCAACGGCGGGCCGTCGGCGCGCTTGAGCAGCGCCACGCGCAGGTCACCGTCGAGGACGATGCCGGTCAGCGTGAGGCTCGACAGGCTGGAGACAGCGCCTTGGCCCACCGCGCGGTCGGGGCTGCGATCGGGGCTGAACAACGGTGCCTGCCAGGTGCCGGCCAGGCTGTCCAGGGTTGCGCTCGGGGCCACCAACACCTTGGCCGCGGCATTGGCGCGTGTGTCGGGCGCGGGCGGCGGCAACCACTGGGGCGCATCGCCGATGCTGCTGAGGATGCCGGCCATCAGCAGCCCCAACAGCCCGGCCACGCCGATCAAGCCCCACTCCAGGGGACGCAAGGTGCTGATCATCGGCGCACCTGCGCGGCGGCAGCCGGTTGCAGGTAGCCACGCACCAACAGGTGCACCACCAATTTGCCGGCGCCGCCACTGGCGGGTGCGTCCGGGGCGCGGCGGATACTCATTTCATCGACAAACAGAAACGGTCGCTGGTACTCCAGTTCATGGAGGATCGCGGTTAAGGGCTCGATGGCGCAGTTGAGGGTCAGGCTGACTTTGACCTGGCGATAGGGCTCGGCATCGTCCTGCTCCGGGGTGATGGGCATGCGCTGGGTCAGGCTGCAGCCGCCACCGAGACCGGCGCGGCTATTGATCAGGTCGGCGATGCGCTGCATCAAATCGGCGGCCACCGCGCTGGGGTCATCGCCGGGCAACAGGCTGGTGCTGCTAGCCGGGTCCTGGCGCGCTTCTTCCAGTTGCTGGCGCAAGCTGTCGCCCTGGACCAGCACGCCGGCGTAGCGTTGCTGCTGTTCGCGCAGCTGCTCGGCCTGTTCGCCCAGGGTGCGCAACGGTCCGGCGAACCAGCTGTCGATCAACAGCCAATACGCGCCGCCGAGCACCAACGCGAGGACGATCAAGGCCGCGCCACGGCGTTCACGGGGTGTCAGTGGTCGGCGCATCGGCGGCCTCCTGGTGCAGGTGGGCGCGCAAGGAAAACTGATCCTTGCCGGTTTGCGCATCGGGTTGGATGACCCCTTCGAACTGAGCGTTTTCCAGGCTGCGGCAGTTCTTGATGCGGGTGATCAGGGCACTGGCCTTGGCGCTTTGCCCGGAGAAGGAGACGTCGGCACCGTCGTTGACTTCCAACTGGTCGATCCAGGTGTCGGGCGGCAGGCAGGCGGTCAGTTCATTGAGCAGTGCGGCCAAGGGCGGCTGCGCGGCCTTGCGGCGGATCAAGTACTGCGCGGCGCCCCGGGTGTTGAGCAGTTGCTGGCGCAGGGCCTGGACCTCGGCGACCTGGGCCTTTTGCGCACGCACGCTCTGTTGCATGGCGTCGAGCACGCGCTGGCGGTCGTTGAGCCACAGCACCATGGCGGCAATCAGCAAGGCGCCGCACAGCCACGGCAGACTGCGCTGCAAGCCCTTGCCCGCCGGGCGCTGGCGCGGACGCAACGGCGCCGGCAGCAGGTCGATGCCCATGGGCACGCCCGCGCGGTCGTATACGTCCACGGCGTGGGGTTGCAAGCCGAGTGCCGCGCAGTCATCGAGGATCTGGTCCAGACGCTCGCGCAGGATCGCCACCAGCGTCACCTGTAGATGGGCGGCCGTGCGGCGTTCCTGACGCGCGACAAAGTACAGCTGGGCGGCGTCGAACGGAGTGAAGCGGTCCAGTTCGTAACCGACGACCGTGGACAGGTTGCGTGCGGCGGCCACAGGCAATTGCAGGCTCTGCACCAACACGGCGTCCGGTGCCAGCAACAACACCTGGCGCGCCTCGCCGGTGAGCTTTACCACAGGCGCAGTGATCGGCCACGGGTAGACGTGCTCGGGAATGTCATGGGGCAACAACCACCCCGGCAGGCAGCCACGCAGCTCCTTGAGCCACAGGCGCCAGCCCTGTTGCAGCAGGCTGCCGTGCCAGCGCCGGGCGAGCGGCTGCGTCAGCAGGTGCAGACGCGCGGTTAAGTGTTCATTCATTCTTGCCAACGTAGTACTCGATAAGGTTGTGCGCTGCCTTGCGCGGGGCTCAATAACACCGTGGCTTGCAGCTCGGCGTGGTAACCGCCGGGGCGTTGGGCGCGGCTGCTGACCACCAGCACATCACCGGGGTCGGCACCCACCGCACTTTGGTGCGGCAGGTTCAAAGCGCGGCGCATCAACGGGCTCGCGAACGCCGGATCGGGCCGATCCAGGCCGCTCCACAGGCTGATTTCCGGCACCAGCGCGCTGTACAAGGCCTGGGTCATGCCCGGCAGTTGTCGCACTTCTTCCACCACCCGAAACGGTGCAAGGCCCTGGTTGCGGCGCACTTCCAAGTCCCTGGCCAACTGCTTGGCCTGGGCCTGTGTGGCGCCGCAGGCCAGGGCCAAGCGGGCAAAATCCCCCACTTCGGCGCTGTTGAGGTACAACTTGCCGCGCTCGCTGCGCAGGCTCACGTGCAGTTGGGCGTCGTCGAACACCAGCGGGATTTCACGCCCGTCGGCAATCCACTGTTTGCGCTGTAACGGGTCGGCCACGGCTTGCATCGCCAGCGCCACGCCCGCCTCCGCCGCCAGCACGGCCTGGGTGTGCTGGCGATGCCACGCGGCCTGGCGCGTTTCCAGCTGTACCCAACCGGCCAGCCCGCCCAGCAGCAAACTGAGCAAGGCCAGCACCCAGAGCACCAGCAGCAGGGCCACACCCCGTTGGTGCTTGATCATTCGGGCGCCCCGCCGGACAGGTTCAGGCGCAAAGCAACCACCTGGGTCACCCACGGCACCGGGCCGTCGACGCGGGCGGCAATCCGCACCGCGTAGGGCAGTCGTTTGGTCCACGGCCACTCACTGATCCAGCCGGTGGCCTGGCCCTTGGGCGACAAGCCGCGATAGCTGAATTGCAGGTCTTCGACGCCTTTGAGCAACACCTGTGGCTCGCTGCGTGACGCCGGCACGCTGACCTGCGCCAGAGACTCAAACCGCGCAAACGCCACCTGCAAATCACGCTGCGCCTCAGGGCCAGTCAGTTGCAGGGTGAAACGCTGAATGCCGCCACCGAGCACACCGGGCAAGGTCGCCACAAACTGCATGCGCTGCGGTCCGCCCGCGAAAAAACCATCGACCTGGCTGTCGTCCTCGGTCACATCCAGCGGTAACGCCTCGCTGATGGCGGTGCGCAAAAACTGCTGGGCAGCACGCATTTCATCCAGGCTGACCGTGTAGCGCTGGGCCTTGAGTACCGCGCGATTGGCACCGAGCAACGCGCCGCCGACCAGGGTCAGCAGCACCCCCAGCAGGCTGAGCACGATCATGATTTCGAGCAGGGTAAAGCCCTGCTGGCGCCGCTTCACAATCCAGCCCCGGCGGCGCGCAGTTTCAAGGTGCTGAAGCTGGCCTGGCGCGGGCCTTCGCTGACACTCAGGTCCAGGCGAAACAAATGTGCCTGGCCGATGCGGCTGGGCTGTTGGGCGATGCGCAGTTGCCAGGCGATGCCGTCCATTTCGCCCTGGCGCGTGCCGCTCGCCAGAGGCCCGGTACCCTCCTGATCCATTACGCTCAAGGCGGCATGGGTAAGGCGGTCGCTATGGGCTACCTGCAACAACGAGCGCGCGCTCTGGCCGAAGGCGACCAGCAGCACCGTGCTACAGATCGCCATCAGCGTCAGCGCGGCGAGCATTTCCAACAGGGTAAAACCGCGCTGGTCCTTCATGGCAGGGCCTTGGACTGGACGCTGCCGGTCAGCCAGCCAATGTCGATGCGCCAACGTCGGCTGCCGTTGACAAGCAGCACGTTGCCGCCGGTGGAGCTGCCATCAGGATAGAAATCCACCGCCGAGCCCGCTTGCTCGGCGGTGTGCAGCGTTACCTGTAGCTCGGCGGGCCAGTGTTTTTTCGGACGACCGGGCGCCTGAAAACTCAAGTCGCGCAAATCGAAGACGGTACTTTCAGTGGTGCCACCGACAATCGCCCGGGCCCGCGTGCTGCGCAGCGCCTCGACGATCTGCCCGACCGCCTGGCGCTCTTTCGCCGCACGCAGACCTTGTTGCAGGCCAAAACCGACCAACCCGGCCGCGATGCTGATCAAGACGATCACCACCAGCATCTCCAGCAGGGTAAAGCCGCGTTGGGCGTTGGGCATGGTCGTGGGTTATTCCCAGTTGCCCAGGTCGGCGCTGTAGCCTTCGCCGCCGGGTTGGCCGTCCTGGCCGTAGAAGATCAGGTCAAACGCACCGTGCTCGCCAGGAAAGCGATAGCCAAAGGCATGGCCAAACGGGTCTTTGAGGTCCGACGGCTTGGCGTACGGCCCGGCCCAACCGGCGCTGTTACCCGGTTTTTCGACCAGTTGCTGCAAGGTCTTGGGCGGTGAACCGACATCCAGCCCGTAGCTTTCGATTTTCATCGAAAGGCTGGCCAGTTGCGCCTTGCCCGCGCCGTATTTGCCCTTGTCGACGTTACCGCCGACCTGGCGCACCACGATGGTCGCGACGATGCCCAGCAGTACGATCACGGCGAGCATTTCCAACAGGGTGAAACCGCTTTGGCGGCGTGCAGGTTTTGAGCGCATGGAGGTGGGTCCTTGAGGGTTCATATATTGCTGGTCAGGCTCATCAGCGGCAGCATGATCGCCAGCATGATCACCGCCACCAGCACCGCCATGACCACGGTCAGGGACGGCACCAGCGCAGCGAGCAAGCGGTCGATGCCGCGTTTGGCTTCAACGTCGAATACGTCGGCGACCTTGAGCAGCATGCTGTCCAGTTCGCCGGCCTGTTCGCCGACTTCAATCATTTGCAAGGCCAGGTCCGGCAGCAGCGGCTGCGAGCCAAAGGCACTCGCCAGGGTGCCGCCGCCCTTGACCGACTCGGCGGCCTGGGCGACTTGCGCTTGCAGGGCGCGGTTGGTGCAGACCTGCCGGGCGATGACTAGGGCTTGCAGCAGGGCCACGCCATTGCTCAGCAAGGTGCCCAAGGTGCGCGCCAGTCGTGCGGCTTCGACCCGTTGCAACAGTGGGCCGATGAGGCGAATGCCCAACACGCGGCGATCGTATTTTTCGCGGCGCCGGGGGTCCCGCAGGCGAGCGACCAGGGTCCAGATCGTCACAATCAACCCGGCCAACACCGCCAGGCCGTAGGCACCCAGGAATTGGCCGAGATTCAGGATCACTTCAGTGATCAATGGGATCGGCACGCCCAAGTCCTTGAAGATCGGCACGAACTGCGGCACCACATAGGCCAGCAACAGCGCCAGTGAACCTAGTACGCCGACCACCAGAAACGCCGGATAGATCAACGCATTGATCACCTCGCCCCTCAACAGTTGGCTGCGCTCCAGATAGTCGCTGAGCTGGCGCAAGGTGTTTTCCAGGGCACCGCCGGCCTCGCCGGCACGCACCATGCTCAGGTACAGCGGCGAGAACTGGCTGCCCTCCTCTTCCAAGGCTTTGGACAAAGGCTGACCGGCTTTGACGCGCTCACGAATGCGCTCGATCAACGCGCGGGTCTGGGGCTGGCCGGGCTGTTTGAGCAGGATGCCCAGGGAGCGTTCCAACGGCTGTCCGGCGCCCAAAAGCGTGGCCAGTTGCTGGGTAAAACTGACCAACGCCGCGCCGTTCAACTGGCCGCGCCCAAGGGCGTTGCGCAGCCCTTGAGCGCCGGCCACATCAATGTGCAATAACAACAAACCGCGCTTGTGCAGCGCGGCGACGGCGGCATCCTGGTCCTTGGCTTCCAGGGTGCCATTTTGCGGCGTGCCCTGGCTGTCGAGGGCGCGGTATTTGAACAGGCTCACGTGCCCTCCCCTCGGGTAACGCGCAGCACTTCTTCCAGGGACGTCACCCCAGCTACGGCCTGGCGCAGGCCTTCTTCATGCAAGGTGCGCAGGCCGCCGCGACGGGCAGCCTGTTCCAGGGTGGCGGCGTCGGCCTGACGCATCAGCAGGCTGCGCAGTTCATCGTTCATCACCAGCAATTCAGTGATTGCACTGCGGCCGTGGTAGCCGCCGCCGGGCGCGTCGGCGCGAGGGCGATAGAGCATGATCGGGCGCTGCTCGGTAAAACGGTCCAGGCCATGTTCGGCGATCAGTTCGGCCGGTGCTTCGAAAGCTTCTCGAGTGGCCGGATCAAGACGGCGCACCAGGCGTTGGGCGAGGATGCCGTTGACGGTCGAGGCGATCAGATAGCTCTCAACGCCCATGTCCAGCAAGCGCGTGATACTCGCTGCCGCGCTGTTGGTGTGCAGGGTCGACAGCACCAAATGGCCAGTCAACGAGGACTGGATGGCGATGCGGCAGGTTTCCAGGTCGCGGATCTCGCCGATCATGATCACGTCCGGGTCCTGACGCACGATGGAGCGCAGCGCGCCGGCAAAGTCGAGGCCGATGGCCGGTTTTACCTGGATCTGGTTGATGCCTTCGAGCTGGTACTCCACCGGGTCTTCCACGGTGATGATCTTGCGCTCGGCGGTATTGAGCCGCGACAGCGCGGTGTACAGCGTGGTGGTCTTGCCCGAGCCCGTCGGACCGGTGACCAGCAGGATGCCGTGGGGGCGTTCGAGCACTTCGAGGAAGGTTTCCAGGCGCTGGCCATCGAAGCCCAGGCTCTGAAAATCGAACTGCACGGTCTGGCGGTCGAGCAAACGCATGACCACCGACTCGCCAAAACTGGTGGGCACGGTGGACACACGCAAGTCCAGTTCCTTGCCCTGGATGCGCAGCATGATGCGCCCGTCCTGGGGCAGGCGGCGTTCGGCGATGTCCAGGCGCGCCATGATCTTTACCCGCGAAATCACCGCCGCCGATGAACTGGACGGCGGCGCCTCCGCCTCGTGCAGCACGCCGTCGATGCGGTAGCGCACCTTGAGCTGATTTTCGAAGGGTTCGATATGGATGTCCGAGGCGCGATGTTCAACCGCGCGCTGCAGGATCAGGTTGACCAGGCGAATCACAGGCGCTTCGGAGGCCATGTCCTTGAGGTGTTCGATGTCTTCGAGCGCGCCGCCCTGTTCGTCGAGGTTTTCGATCAGGGTACCCATCGCCGAGCGGCCTTGGCCGTAATAGCGCTCGATCAGGGTATCGACTTCATTGCGCGGGCCCACCGCCAGCCACACCGGCACACCGCAGGCATAAGCCATGGCCTGGAACGGATAAACCAACGCCGGGTTGGCCGCCAGCACCCGCAACCCGCCCTGGCTCCAGCCCACGGGCACCACTTGGTGATGGCGCATAAAACGCTCGGTCAGGGCCGGCAACGGGTCGAGCAACGGCGGCGCTGCGTCCGCCAGCAACAGCGGTGCGCCAAGCAGGTCTGCCCAGGCGCGGGCCAACTCCACTTCGGAGACCAGTCCCAGGCGGGTGAGCAGGCCGAGTAATTCGGTGTCGTCAGACTCCTGGGACAGGCGCCGGGCGCGCTCCAGGTCAACGGTTTTCAAGCCGGCGTGCTGCATCAGCCACGCGCAGACCTGTTCGGTGTGCGGGATGTGCATCTGGCAGGCGTTGATGGGCGTTGAGGGACTTGGCATGAGTAGCTATCTGAGGGGCGATGTTCTAAAGGGCTACTGGGAACCCCTGTGGGAGTGGGCTTTCCCCTCCCGCAGGGGGCCGCGTTTCGCCGTTAGTTCGAGGTCTTCGGCGCGGCCTGGCTGCCATTCAACGGTCGGCCACCCTTGGTGGTTTCTGCCTTCTGCTTCTTGGCAGCCTTGGCATCGTGGGACTGGGTCAACACGGTGGAATCGGCGGCGCCGGACTTGGCATCCGCGTCGGTGGCTTCAGCCGCAATGGCCGCGCCGCTCAATGCAACGCCCAGCACAAAACCGGCACCCAGCAGGGACTTTTTCATAAACATTCTCCAGATAAAAAACTGCGAAACGCTCACGTGGCGCCTTGAATCGGTTCAAGACCCTACAGCAAAGCGTTGTGTATGACAGCGTGTATAAAACATGGCCTTTTAGAACTACCGATCAGCGCCACTAGTTCGCCATGCCACCATCTATTTTCTTAAACCAATCGACTGGTAGGTTTAGTCTTAGTTCAAAATCGTAATGAAATATTTCTTATTTCACGCAAAAATTAGCTTTCGTTTGACTTATAACCGCAAGAATTGCCTTAATTATCACGTTTTCGCGGTTCAAAATGCCATCTAGTGATATCGCCAAGACATCATCCACAACAATAATTAACACAATTATTAAACTTACAAAATCTGCAAAACCCGCCAAGTAATTGCAATTAGCCATCGGTTAAACATTGCGATCAAGGCGAACTATTGCCCACGAAAAAGTGACGAGCGTCACCCTATTTTTACTAAACAGTTGTCGGAGAAACCCCATGAATAAACGCAAGATGATCGGTGCGCAGTCGGCGTTTGCCCTGCTGGCGCTGGCCGTGTCCCAGGTGCACGCGGCTACCAGCCCTGCCTTGGACGAAGGCCGGGTGAACCGTGCAGAAAAGGCCGCGGACAAAACCCTGGCGAAGATGACCATGGAAGAAAAACTCGCCTACATCGGCGGCACCGGTGGCTGGGACGTCAAGCCGCTGACCCAATACGGCATCCCACAGATCCACGGTGCCGACGGCGGCGTCGGTGTGCGCTACACCAGTGAAGGCAACGCCCAGGGCGTGGTCTACCCTTCCGGACCGAACCTGGCCGCCAGTTGGAACCCGCGCCGTGCCATCGACCTGGGTCGTGCACTGGGCTACGACACCGCCAGCGGCGGTTATCAGTTCGTCACCGGCCCCGGCGTGAACCTGTACCGCATGCCCTACAGTGGCCGTGCGTTCGAGTATCTGTCCGGTGAAGACCCGTTCCTCGGCGCCAGCCTGGGGCCGGCAGTGATCAACGGTATCCAGTCCCGTGGCGTGTGGGCCAACGCCAAGCATTTCGCGGCCAACGACCAGGAAAGCAATCGCTTCCACCTCGACGAAATCATCAGCGAGCGTGTGCTGCGCGAGATGACCCTGCCGCCCTTCGAGTCCGCCTCGAAGAACAGCAAGGTGGCGATGATGATGTGTGCGTTCCAGAAAGTGAACGGCGAGTTCGCCTGCCAGAACAAACACCTGATGCGCGACATCCTGAAGACCGAATGGGGCTATCCAGGCTTCGTGCAGAGTGACTACAACGCGGTGGTCAACGGCTTGCCAGCGGCGCAGGCCGGCACCGACCTGGACATGATGGGCTACCAGATGAACAGCACGGTGCTCAAGCCGTTCCTGGACAGCGGCGAGCTGAGCAGCGCGACCATCGATGACAAGGTGCGGCGCATCCTCAAGCAGATCTACCTGTACAAGTTCGACAGCAAAGCGCCGTTGACCAGCCACAACATGAACAGCGCCACCAGCAACCGCGTGGCCCTGAACGCGGCGCGCGAAGGCATCGTGTTGCTGAAAAACCAGAACAACCTGCTGCCTCTGGATGCCAAGAAGGTCAAGACCATCGCGGTGGTCGGCAACCTGGCCAAATACGCCCCGCCCACCGGTTTCGGCAGCGCGAATGTGATGGCGGCCAACTACATCAGCGAGCTGAGCGGCCTGCAGCAATTGGCGCCGGGTGCCAAGGTCGAGTTTATCGACGGCCTGTCCCTGGACCCGACGGCCTCCAACTGGACTCACACGGACAGCGACGGCAACAGCGTCAAAGGCGTGAAGACCGAGTTCTTCAACAACACCAACTGGTCCGGCGACCCGGCGGCCAGCCGCACCGATCGCCATGTCGACCTGGACTGGTCCACCGACAGCCTGCCGGTGAACGGCGATACGGCGGCCACTTCGATTCGCTACAGCGGCCAGATCACCCCGACCGTCAGCGGCGAACAGGTGTTCAAGATTCGCGCCGACGGTGCCGTGCGTCTCTACGTCAACGGTAAGAAAGTGCTGGATAACGGCGACGGCAAGCCGCTGCCCAACAACAGCATCCCACCGACCATTCCGGTATTCGCCAAGGTCAATCTGGAGGCTGGCAAAGCCGTCGACATCAAGCTGGAATACTCGCGCCGCAACGGCTACCTCTCGACCATGGGCGGTTTGGTGGGCGTGCAGATGAGCTGGGCCTCGCTGGTGGCGCCACAGGACCTGGCCAAGTACGACGCAGTGCTGGTGGCTGCGGGCAACAGCAATGAATACGAAGGTGAAGGCTTTGACCACAGCTTCGACCTGCCGGAGTTCCAGGGCCAACTGATCCAGAGCATTGCCAAGGTCAACCCCAATACTGTCGTCACCCTGCACGGCGGCACCGGGTTGAAAATGAGCGACTGGATCGACCAGGTACCGGCCGCATTGCATGCGTTCTACCCTGGGCAGAACGGCGGCCAGGCATTGGCGGAGATCCTGCTGGGCAAGGTCAACCCGTCGGCCAAGTTGCCAATCAGCATCGAGCGCAACATCGAAGACAACCCGATCTACGCGACCTTCCCCAAGTTCGACAACCAGGAAACCCTGGCTGAGATGAGCTACAAGGACGACCTGTTCCTGGGCTATCGCGGTTACGAGAAAAAAGGCATCAAGCCGCTCTACCCGTTCGGCTATGGCTTGTCGTACACCACCTTCGGCTACAGCAACATCAGCGTGACGCCAGGGGTTGCAGTTGCAGGGGCGCCGATCAAGGTGTCGTTCGACCTGGCCAACACCGGCAAGGTGGCGGGCGCCGAAGTCGCCGAGCTGTACGTGGGCCAGAACAACCCGAAAGTCGAGCGTGCGCTCAAGGAACTCAAGGGCTACAAGAAAGTGTTCTTGAAGCCGGGCGAGAGCAAGCGCGTGACCATCGAGCTCAACGATCGCTCGCTGGCCTACTACGACGTCAAGAGCAAGCAATGGGTGGTGGACGCCGACAGCTTCAACTTGTCGGTGGGCGCGTCGTCTCAGGACATTCGCCTGAACGCCAAGCTGGTCAACCCGTTCCGCCAGGAACTGTCGACGACCACCAGCAACCCGTTGCCGCGTTCAGCGCTCAATTCGACGTTGCGTGAGCTGCCACAGGTGAAGACTGGCGGTGTGCTGCATCAGAATGAAGGCGACAGCGGCACCAGTGAAGGTGATGGCTATGACATGAGCGATGACAGCAGCCAGGGCAGTGCTTCCGGTAACTGATCCCGACTCGGTCTAATGTGGGAGGGGCAAGCCCCCTCCCACATTTTTGACTGTGTTTGACTCAGGTTCGAATGGCCGCTTCAACCCGCGCAATGTAGGCGTCGAAGCGCGCCACCAGATCCACCTGCTCGGGAAACCGCAACCACTGGATCTGCAGGCCATCCATCATGGCCAGGATCTCCTCCACCAGCCCGGCGATGTCCACGTCGCCGCGCACCTCCCCCGCCGCCACCAGGTCGGCAAACTGTCCTTGCATGCGTTGGTGAATCGCCGCGTAGCGCGCCTGGAACCACGCCCAGGCCGGCTGGGTATCCAACAGACTTTCGGCATTCAAGATGGTAAACGCGCGCACCACGCCAGGCGCCGTGGCATTTGAACGATTGATTGCGCGCAGGCTGCCGAGCAAACCATTGAGGGTTTTCTCCGCACGCACTTCATCGGCAATTCGCTGGTTGACCTCATCACGCCGCTGCAACACGCCCATCAACAGTGAGATCTTGCTCGGAAAATGGTGCAGCAACCCGGCCACGGAAATCCCTACGATCCCCGCCACCTGCGCCATCGAGGCACCGCTGTAGCCTTCCAGGGAAAACACTTGCAAGGCCGCATCCAGCAGCTCTTCGCGGCGTTTTTCACCTTTGGGTGCGCGGCGGGTTTTCGGCGGCGACTCGGTCATGGAAAAGTCCTGGAGGAAGAGGCTTGCACCGTATCCAAAATGCCACCGCGCCGCAAATAAACCTCGGGCGAGTGTCGGGGCTTCAATGGAACGCTCTGGGCGATCCGTGCCAATCAATGCTCGGACTTGTCCCAGTTAACCCGAGTAAGACGCCATGATCGCTTCAAGACTATTCACGCCTCCGCTGCCCGCGCCACCCCCCTCGCCCGCCGAGGACGGCGACAGCATTCAACCGACCGAACGCCTCTCCCGAAGTCGCCGCGATGTGGGTGAGCCCGATAAATACTGGCCGCAGCACAGCACCCTCAAAATCGCCATGTATGACTACGAGATGGACGACCCTTATGTGCAGGCGGTCAAGCAGGCCGCCAGCGAGTGGCTGCCCCATATCAACCTCAAATTCGAATTCGTCAGCGGGGAAGAAGGCGATGTTCGCATCTCGGGGGTGCCGATTCATCAAGGTTCCGGGGTCTCAATGGTCGGTACCGATGCACAAAAAGTCTCCCCCGGAATGCCGACCATGAACCTGCCGATAGACTACTCGTCGACTTCATTCGCCCACACCGTGTTGCACGAATTCGGCCACATGCTCGGCGCCCGGCACGCCCATCAGCATCCTGACGCGAATATCCCGTGGGACCTGGCCAAACTTGACCGGCATATACCCCATCACTACCAGCAAGCCAACTTGCTGCCCCTGCCGCGCAGCGCTGCCTATGATTTTCTGCCGTATGACGAAGACTCAGCCATGCACTACGCGATCAACCCCGCGTTGACGACGAGTAATACCTTCCACTCAAGAAACTCGATGCTCAGCCCAGGCGATATCGCCTGGGCAAACAAGGCCTACCCGAAGGCAGCTCGTCGGACCGGCACATAAGCATACGAGCCCGCGTGAGTAGCGCCCGGTTGTGTCAGGCACTCTCACGCGCGATCAACTGACATTGCAAGAAATTCAGCCGCTGGACGTCATCCGCAACCGGTAAGACCCCCAGGCTTTCCAGGACCCGCGTCGCCGCCAGCACACCAATCTCAAGCGCCGGCGGTTTGATGGTGCTCAGGCTCGGCAGCAGCATTTCTGCAAACGGGTAATCACCGAACCCAAGCACCGCGCACTTCAATCCGGAACGCTGCCCGGCCAGCAGGCCACCGGCGGCCAGGTTGTCATTGGCGAAGAAGATCGCCTCCGGTGGGGTGGCGTGGCTCATCAGCGCCTCCATGGCCTGCTTGCCCGCCTCGAACGGTGCGCGGCCGGCGTCCGGGACGAACACCTGGGGCTGCACGCCCAGCTCGACCAGGGTTGCCGCAAATCCTTCCCCACGCTCATGGGCGCTGAAGTCACCCGCCACGCTGTTCTGCACGAAGGCCATGCGCCGATAGCCCTTGCCATGCAGGTAACGCGCGGCGCTGACGCCGACCTGGTAGTGGGAAAAGCCGATCTGTACCGGTGCACGCTCGGGCACGTAGTCCCAGGTTTCCACCACCGGAATGTCCGCGTCGGCAATCATCTTTTCAGTCGCCGCACTGTGGAAGCGACTGGTCAGCACCAGCGCCGCTGGCGACCAACCCAGAAACGCCCGCACCGCGCTTTCTTCTTGCTCAGCGCTGAAGTAACTCGACGCCAGCAACAGTTGGTAGCCATGGCGACTGAGGGTATCGCTGAACCCCTGAATGGTATTGGCAAAAATCGGTCCGGAAATGTTCGGGATCACCATCGCCACGATCCGCCCACGCGCCGACGCCAATCCGCCGGCCACCAGGTTGGGCACGTAACCCAGCTCGGCGACTACTTGGGCAATGCGTTCGCGGCGTTCTGGGGACACCTGTTCCGGCTGGTTGAAATAACGCGACACCGTAATAGCCGACACGCCAGCCTGGCGCGCCACGGTATTCAAGGTGACACGCCCGGCGCCACGGCGTTTGCGCGGTTTTTCTTCGCTCACGGGAGAATCCTGTTAACAACCAAAAAGAATATGAGACTAATTTTTAAGTATTTGACGCTCTAAAGCAGAGCTAACAATAATGCCGATGTTAGCGCTAACAAAGCGCGCTGTCTGCTACTCGCTCAAGCGAATGTCCAAGACAGTTTCACAGGCGCTGACGGTCGTAGAACCGCAGCGGACCAGGGCATTTTTTGAGCGGGCACAGCATGCACAAACACACTCACTTATTATTCCTCGCCGGATTGACCGCACTTCCGGCAGGCGTCGCCGTTGCCGCCGACGAGCCGCAAGCCACCCTCGAAGCGGTGACCGTCACCGCCACCCGCCGCGAAGAATCCCTGCAGAAAGTCCCGGTGGCGGTCTCGGTACTCGATGGCGAGCAACTGGAGCGCGACAACCGCAACGGCGTGGCGAGCATCGCGCAACAGGTGCCGTCGCTGAACTTCCGTACCGGCGCATCGAACAAGGACACCTCATTATTCGTACGCGGCGTGGGTACCATCTCCACCTCCCCCGGCGTGGAGCCGACGGTGGCCACGGTGATCGACGGCGTGGTCTATGCGCGCCCCGGCCAGGCCACCCTCGACCTGCTGGACCTGGAACGCATCGAAGTGCTGCGCGGCCCCCAAGGTACGCTGTTCGGCAAGAACGCCTCGGCCGGTGTGCTCAACATCACCAGCAAGGCACCCACCGCCGAGACCCACGGCTACATCGACCAGTCGTACTACAGCGGCAATGAAAGCCGGACCCGTTTCGGCATCGGCGGCAGCCTGGTGCCGGACGTGCTCAAAGGCTCGGTCAGCACGCTGTTTGGCAGCTATGACGGCAACGTCGACAACCAGCACAACGGTCAGGAGGTCAACGGTTACAACCACAAAGGCATTCGCGGCAAGTTGGAATTCACCCCCAACGACGACGTGACGCTGACGCTGATCGCCGACTACATGCAGTCCCACGACGATGCACCGAATGGTGTGGTCAGTAAGTCATTGACCCCGGCATTCAGCAACGCCTTGAGCCCGGTGCGGGCCTCCAGCGACAACCGCGACATCAACACCGATACGCGCAGCCATGTCGAGGACACCAACAAAGGTTTGTCCGCCCAGTTGGACTGGAACCTGGGCGACTACACCCTGACCTCAATCACCGCCTGGCGCGGCTGGGACAACACCCAATTCCAGGATGGCGACCGCCTCGGCAGCGTGACCGCCGCGTTTCCCGGCACTGCCGACAAGGGTGAGCTGGCCTTCGACCAGTACTCTCAAGAGTTGCGCCTGGCCTCGCCCAAGGGTGAATTCCTGGAGTACGTCGGCGGCCTGTTCTACATGCATGGCAAGGACGAAGAGACTTACCAGCGCACGCTCACCACCACCACGCGCACCGACCGCGGCGTCGCCGACTACAGCACCACCAGCGACAGCTACGCGGTGTTCGGCGAGACCACGCTCAACTTCACCTCGCGCTTTCGCGGGATCGCGGGCCTGCGCTACACCCATGACGACTTGAAATACGATCACCGCCGCGTATCCACCTCGGCCACCACCGTCAGTGGGATTCAACCGGCCACGTCCAGCTCGGGTTCAGTGGACGAAGATGGCTGGTCCGGGCGCCTCGGCGTGCAGTACGACCTGACCGATAACATCACCAGCTACCTGACCTACTCGCGCGGCTACAAAGGCCCGGCCTACAACGTGTTCTTCAACATGCAGCCGCGCGATACCGATGCGCTCAAGCCGGAAACCTCCAACACCTGGGAAGCCGGGATCAAGGCCACCGCCTGGAACAACCGACTGACCACCAACCTGGCGGTTTTCCACAGCGACTACGACAACTACCAGGCCAACTTTTTCGACTCGGTCGCCGGCCAAGTGGTGACCCGCCTGATCAACGCCGGCAGCGTCAGCACCGAAGGCGTCGAACTCGATTACGCCTTGCAGGCCACCCAGCAACTCAAGCTCTCCGGCGCCCTGGCCTACACCCGTGCACGCATCGACGAATTCGCCTGCCCGGCGGGCGCGGCGGCCACCTGCAACGTCAACGGCAAGCCGCTGCCCTACAGCCCGGACTGGAAGAGTTACGTACGCGCCGACTACACCATCCCACTGGATAACGGCCTGGATATCGAACTGGGCACCGACTACAGCTGGCAGAGCGAAGTGCAGTACGACATCAGCCAAAACCTCGACACCAAACAAGGCGCCTACGGCATCTGGAACGCCAGCGTGGCCCTGGCGGACTACAGCAATGGCTGGCGCGTGGCGCTGCTGGCCAAAAACCTCGCCGACAAGTCCTACTCGCCGTCGCTGGCCAGTGGCGGCAACTACATCTACCGCGCCGTACCTCGTGACGATGAACGTTACTTCGGCGTGCAACTGCGCAAGGATTTCTAACATGAGCCGTCAGCTGAAACTCGGCGCCTTTCTCATGGCAACCGGGCACCATGTGGCCGCGTGGCGCCATCCGGACGTACCGGCAAATGCCGGGCTGGATTTCGCCCAGTACAAACACTTGGCGCGGGTGGCCGAAGCGGCCAGGTTCGATGCACTGTTCGTAGCCGACAGCATTGCCGCGCCCACGGGCGAGATCGCCAGCCATATGGCGCGATCGGATCATTTCGAGCCGCTGACCCTGCTCTCGGCGTTGAGTGCGGTGACGGAGCATATCGGCCTGATTGCCACGGCGACCACCACCTACAACGAGCCCTACCATGTGGCGCGCAAATTCGCCTCGCTGGATCACCTGTCAGGGGGGCGGGCGGGTTGGAACCTGGTGACGTCGGACGCTGCTGCAGAGGCGCAAAATTTCGGCCGCGATGAACACGTGGGCCATGCCGAGCGCTACAGCCGCGCCCGCGAGTTTCATAAGGTGGTGACGGGCCTTTGGGACAGCTGGGAAGACGACGCCTTCGTGCGCGACAAAGCCAGCGGCACCTACTACGAGCCGACGAAGCGGCATGTGCTCGATCATGTGGGCGAACACTTCCGGGTCAAAGGCCCGCTGAACGTGGCGCGCTCGCCTCAAGGCCAGCCGGTGATCGTGCAGGCGGGTTCTTCGGAAACGGGCCGCGATTTGGCGGCACAGACCGCCGAGGTGGTGTTTACCGCACAGACTTCGCTGGCCAATGCCCAGGCATTTTATGCTGATCTCAAAGGGCGCCTGGACGGGTATGGACGTCAGCCGGATTCGCTGAAAATCATGCCCGGCGTGTTTGTGGTGGTCGGGCACACCGAGGCCGAGGCCCAGGCAAAATTCGAGGCATTCCAGGATCTCGTGGAGCCCGAAGTCGGCGTTGCTTTGCTGGGGCGCATGCTAGGCAATTTCGACCTGTCCGGGTACCCACTGGATGGACCGTTGCCGGAGCTGCCATTGACCGACAGCGGGCAACGGAGCCGTCAGCAATTGCTCAGTGATTTGGCTCATCGCGAACAGTTGACCCTGGGACAGCTGGGACGGCGCATCGCCGGTGGTCGCGGGCATTACAGCCTGATCGGCACGCCCGTGCAGATTGCCGATGAGCTGCAAAACTGGTTCGAAAACGGCGCGGCGGATGGTTTCAATATCCTGGTGCCTCATCTGCCCGGTGGGCTGGAGGATTTCGCCCAGTGGGTGGTGCCTGAACTGCAACGGCGTGGCCTGTTGCGCACCGAATACACCGGCACGACCTTGCGGGAAAACCTCGGTTTGGCGCGCCCGGAAAATCGCTTCAAGGAGACTCCGGCATGAAGATCCCGGCACTGTTGTTGGCCTTACTGATGACCCAAACCGCGTGGGCGGCCGAGCCGGACACCCTGCGCATCGGCTACCAGAAAGGCTCCATCGCTTTGGTCCTGGCCAAGGAACATGGCCTGTTGGAAAAACGCTTCCCGCAGACGGATGTGAAGTGGATCGAATTCCCCGCCGGCCCGCAGATGCTTGAAGCGCTCAACGTGGGCGCACTGGATGTGGGCTCCACCGGCGACATCCCGCCGCTGTTCGCCCAGGCGGCGGGCGCCGACTTGGTGTATATCGGCGCCGAGCCGCCCAAGCCCAGCGCCGAAACCATTCTGGTGCGCAATGACAGCCCACTGCATTCGGTGGCTGATTTGAAAGGCAAGAAAGTCGCCTTCCAGAAAGGCTCCAGCTCCCACAACCTGATCCTGCGCGCGCTGAACAAAGCTGGCCTGAGCTACAAGGACATCCAGCCGGTGTACCTGCCACCCGCCGATGCCCGCGCGGCGTTCGAACAAGGCAGCGTGGATGCCTGGGCGATCTGGGAGCCCTACTCGTCCCTCGCCTTGAGCCAGAGCCCCAGCCATGTGCTGGCCAATGGTGAAGGCTTGGGGTTGTCGGGACCGGTGTACACCGCGCGGCGTGAATATGCCCAGGCCAACGGTGGATTTATCCATGATCTGCTGGGTGAGTTGACCAACGCCGAAGCACTGACCCGCAGCCAGCGTGAGGACAGTTTGAAGGTACTGACAGCCTTCATGGGCCTGCCCGGTGACGTGATCGCCCGCTATATGGATAACCGCCCGCCATCGCCGATTTTGCCGATTGATGAGGGGATCATTCAGGCGCAGCAAGCGACGGCGGATTTGTTTTTCCAGAACCGGTTGTTGCCCAAGGCGATTGAGGTGAAGCAGGCCGTGTGGAAATCCGAAGTCCACTGAAATCCAAATGTGAGAGGGGGATTGCTCCCGATGGCGGTGTGTCAGTCACTTGATGTTTTGACTGTTGCACCGCCATCGGGAGCAAGCCCCCTCCCACAGTTGAGTGGATTCCAGTCCGGCAATGTGTTGATCGTGAATGCGTAAAGATAAAGCTAAGTAACTGCCCCCCCTCCCACAGTTGAGTGGATTCCAGTCCGGCAATGTGTTGATCGTGAATGCGTAAAG